>NZ_JBEFDG010000086.1:0-41644 GCF_040137905.1 Corticimicrobacter sp. | reverse complement strand
CCCCCCCCCAAGACACCGCCCGAGTCACCGGCGCAGTGAACTAGGAACATGCGGATCCCCGACGCGGGGCAATGATCGGCGCATCGCCGCTGGTGTTCCCTGCCAGCGCGCGGATCCTGTCTGCCACCGCCGGCGTAGGCGGCTCATAGCCATAGCAATAAGGCGGGTTCGGCACGGATTCGGGCTGGTCATCCTCCAGCACGGCCCTGGCCTCGCCCAGATAAAGATTGTCCCGCACCCGCAGAAAGGCCTTGTAGCCTCGCTCGTAGCCATATTGGGCCTGCGTCCGCTCATAATTGCGCCGGTCGGCGGCACCGTTCTCCAGCGCAGTCCTGTTGGGCGAATCCGGGAGCTTGTCGCAATAGTTCACGTCGATCCCGTGAATCGTCGGTGTGCGTTCTGGTTCCAGACAGGCGCGCTGGGCGTGGTTGCTGAAGATGTTGCCTTCGACCAGCGCGCGCGCCTCCAGACTGAAGCTCATGCCATACAGGTTCCAGTCTTCCAGCAGGTTGTTATACAGATGGAAGGTGCCAAACTGCCCCCTGGGATTGCGCTGCACCGTGTTCAGAAAATAGTTGTGATGCAACGTCACGCGCGCGATCCTGTCGCGCTCGTAGTTCTCGTACACGTTCTGCGACGTGATGTTGTTCAACAGCATGACCTTGTTGGAATCATGGAACTTGTTCCACGACACCGTCACATCGGTCGAGCCGTTCTTCACATTCAGCAGCCGGTCCGAGAAACGGGCCAGGTCCATGTGATTGACCCACACGTCCCGGCTGTCGTTGGCGACGTTCACCGCCTGCGTGAACCGGGTCAGACGCCCGTCGATACTCATGTGCGTCAGGATCACGTTCCGGCTGCGATAGACGCCCAGCCCGTCATCGATCAGCGTAACGCGCCTACCCCGCCCATCCACCGTGATGTTCGACGGCACGCGCAGTTGCGTCTTCAGCACGATCGTCATGTCCGAGGCAAAGCGGATCCAGGTGGGTGACTCCGACTTCCTCGCATCTTCCAGCGCCGCACGCAGCGTGCCAGGCCCATCGTCCTGATCGGACGTCACCTCGACGAAACGGCCATCCAGGCCGCCCGTGACGTTCTGCCCATAGCCTTCGCGATGCTGCAGCAGCGACGACACAATCGGGCACTGCACATCCGGCACGGCGCACGGCTCGCTGGCCGCGGCGGTGCCGCTCATCCACAGCGCAACCACCAGCAGCCAATTTTTCATGCACGCTCCGCTGCCGACAGGACGGCAGACCGGTCCGCCGGCGTAACGTGGCGCCAGATACCGCCACTCATGCGCAGGTTCTCGGCAGGTCCCGCCAGGTGCTGGCGCAGCAGCGCAAAATAGGCTGCCTGCCAGCGCTGGGCATAGGCATCCGCATCTTCGCCGGGCAGCACCGCAGGCAACATCTCCAGCGTGAACGTCACCAGGCCGTTCTCCCAGCGCGGGGCATAGAAGACCGACGGCACGCCAAGGCGGTGCGCCATGCGCGAGGCAAAGCTCGAATAGGTCACTTCCTGCCCCTCGAAGGTCGTCCGCGGGGCAGCGGGGTTCGCTGCGCCATCCACGGCCAGCCCCAGCACGTAGCCCGCACCGATCGCGCGGATGCAGGCTTTGGCAACCTGCGCCTCCGACTGGTCGGCAGTGGAAATCAATGCCTGCGAATAGCTGCTCTGCTCGACATTTGGTGCCGTGGCCAACCAGCGCGAGGGAATGCCCAGCAGTTCCAGGGCCATCAGCGCGGCATACATCGGCCCCACATGCGCCGTGGCGACCACAACGCCCCGGCCAGAAGCCAGCAGCGGCGCAAAGAAACGCTCGCCGGGCTCGAGATCGCCCAGCAGTTGCATGGCCTCTTCGGCGCGCTCCTCCCGACACTCCAGCCAATCGAACAGTAACTGGTCCATCAGGTGGCCCCAGCGCGCCGCACGCTCCCATGATGCACGATCAACGCTGGTATCGCCGCGCAACGACCACGCCCAGTCAAGCCGCGCCTGCGGAATCGGGGCGGTATGCAGCCGCTGCGAGACATCGGCCACGGCCTCCTGGAACGAGTCGGGCAGCAGTTTGCTGCGGTTGGCCACGTATTGCGCATACAGGTTCTCGGCCATTTCCTTGCGGCCCGCCTGCGACAGCGCGCCGATTGCCGAACGCTGCCGCAGCAGGCTGTCGGGGGCCTTCTCCAGCAGGATCAGCAACTGGTCTGCCGCCTCGTCATGCTGCGCGGAATAACGCAGCGCGCGCGCATACAGCATCCGCGTCTGTTCCATGTCCGGAGCCAACGCCAGCGCCTGCTTCAAGAACGGCACCGCGTCGCGGTACTGTCCGGCACGCAGCAGTGTTTCACCATGCAGGGACAGCAGCCTGACGTCATCGGGCGCAGCCTTCAGGCCGGCTTCGAAATGCGCCAGGGCATGCACCTTGCGATCCGCTTCCGTCGCGCGCCGCAAATACGACAGGCCAAGAGAGGTGCGCAGGGCCGCGCTGTCGTGCGCGGCGTTCAGGGCCGCCTCGCCGCAGCAGATCGCCGCATCGACCCGGTCATCCTCCAGCAGCGCGCGCACCGCCATCGCCGCCACGCGCGCGTTGGGCAAGGCGGCCGGATCCAGCGTCGCGGCCATGCGCGCAGCCTCGGACGCCTCCCCATTGCGAATGAACGCCATCATCCACGCGCTCGCATCGGTGCCCCCACCGCCCGCCTTGTCGGCCGTGGCGCGTGCCACAGACGCGGCTTCGCCAACTTGCCCGGCCTGCAGGCGCAGCTGGATCCTTGCGGCATGCAGCGTTGCGTCATCCGGTTCAAGCCCGGCAGCGGCATCCGCCTCGGCAATCGCACGATCCCACTGCTTCGTGCGCCCCAACAGGCTGGCAAGCATGCGGCGATCATCCACGCGTTGCGGATAGGCGGCAATCAGCACGTCAAGCGCAGAGATGGCCAGCGCAAACTGGCCTTCTTTCACATAGGGAGAGACCAGCAGCCGCCTGGCATCGCGCCAGCCGTCGGCCGCAAGCACCAGCGCCACATCGAAATCGGCCATCGCGCTGGCCGGATCCGATGCGCTGCGGATGCGCTGGATGATCGCCAGCAACCGGGCCGCCGCCTCGGCTTGCGTCCCTGGGGTCGCTACATTCAACTCAGCCATGGCGCAACCCCCTCAACAAGGACATCGAAACGCGTACAACGAAAAGCAGTGCGAAACCCAGTGCCAGTGCCTCCAACAACAGCGTCCACATGCGCGGACTGCTGGGCCTGTCGGTCGCGACCGGTTGCACGATGATCGACAGGTAACGCTGCAGCCGCAGGGTATCGACCAGCGCCTGTTGGTGCGACTGCTGCGCCAGGGTCAGGTTCGAATCCGCAAATCCCTGGGCGTTCCTCAGGGCCTCGTACGACTTGAGCAGCGTCGCCTCCGTATTGCCCTGCCCGCTCAGGCGCTCGCGCACTCCCTCGATCCGCCTCTGCAGGGCCGCGATCTGCATCTGCGCGGGCCGCAGCATGGGATGATCGTTGTTGCCCAATGCGCGGATCTTGTCCAGATTGATCTTCGCGCTGTTCAACTCGCTTTCGAGCTGGCTGGCGTGATTGAGCAACATCTGCACCGTGGCGGTGGGATCGATGTTGCCGTGGTCCGTGCGCCATGCCGTCAGGGCCTCGCGGGCTTCGAGCGCCTTCGCCTCGGCCTGCCGCAGCGACTCTTCGCTGACCTTCAGCTTGTCGGACACGCCCTTCGCGTTCAGGCGACTGACGAAGTCTTCCGCCAGCCCGATCAGCTCCCTCGACAGCAGCATGGCATGCTCCGGCGAGAACGCGCTGACGCGCAACACGTCGATCTGCTCGAGCGCATTGAACGACACATGGACCGAGGCCTGGTAGGCGCGATAGAGCGCGTCCTCGCTGGCATCCTCCGCCAGCCGGTTGGCAGGATCCAGACCGTCCTGGACCAGGTACTGGCGCAAATCGATCTTCTTGTCGAGCTGACGCATGCTGTCGCGCGACAGCAGGAAGTCCCTGACCGCCCAGCCGTCCACGAAACCGCCCATCATGCCGCCCGCGTTACCGGTGGTGATCAGGCTTGCCGCCCCGGCGGCGGCGGCGGGCTGCTGGCTGGACGCCGACTGCACGAAGAAACGCGACTCCGCCTCGTAGCGAGGCGTGGCAATACTGAACAGGTAGACCAGCGCGCACACCACCGGTGCCATGACGATGCCTGCGCTGATCCAGCGCCGGCGCAGGCGGCCACGCAGCGCAGCATCGCGGTCACGGCGGCGACGCTCGATCTCGGAGCCGTTGTCAGAAGCCGACGTCATCGAAGCCGCCTCCGAAGGACTCCTCCCCTGACCCGGCGTCGTCTCTGGATCGTCTTGGCGGGTACTTGCTGATGCACTGGTCGAGGTCTTCTTCGATTCTGAGAGCGCTTCGTTCATAAACTAGACCTTTGAAACAGTAATCCGCCAACTGGTTCTGGCGATAACTGGAAAAAACAAGCGTCCGTCCGACCAGGCGCTCCTCAAACAGCGCCAGCCAGAGACGGGTGAACCGGCAGGGCTCGAAAGGAATCGTCCCTTCGATCACGTAGATGTCGAAAGCGGGTGCCAGCGCCAGCGCGAACGAGAACTCCTGCCGGATGTAGAGTGGCCAGTGCTCCATGGGCCTGGCCAGCCATTGCGATTCGGTGATGAGGTCGGCGACGAGATCGGCCGTCTCCCCGGCGTCCAGCTCGTAGCGGTCGGCAACCAGCTGGATGATGTTCAGGCCATTCGCCTTGCCGCGCACGAACCCCTGCCGTCCGATCGCCCAGGAAATATGGCCCTCGTGCCGCACGAACCCATGGCGCGGCGGACGCAGGCCGCACAGCACGTCGATCACCTGGCGATGCCGCTCGGGCGTGGGCGAGAGCAGCGCATAGCGCCCGACCGGAATATCGAGGTCGGCATCGGTCAGCAGCGGCTGCCTGCTGCCGAATGCAAAGGGTTCGTCGGTGACGCCGTATAGATGGATCATCGCTATCGCTCACATGGGCTGGACGTCGCTGCGTACGAGCCGCTGGGCGGCCCAGGCCACGACGATCATGAACACCAGCGCGATCAGGAAGTAGCCCAGGCGCGCGTCCTGCGAGGTGTAGTTGGTGAAATAGGCCGACCGCAGCAATTGCATGCCATGCGCCAGCGGCGACCACAGGACCCAGGGGCGGTACTGTTCCGGCAACTGCTCCGAGACCAGGAAAACGCTCGAGAACAGTTGCAGGAAACGTTCGATGATCGGTGCCACCCTCAGGAAGAAGCGCCAGGTGGTCGAAATCGCGCCGAACAATACGCCCAGCGCCCCGCCAAACACCCCCATCGACACGACGAACATGAGGAATCCGGTCACATTGTCCGGCAGCGTGACCAGGTTCAACGCATGGCCCGCGCTGATCAGCACGCCGAACACCACCAGGTACACCGTGATGTAGAGGAAGGAATGCACGACCGCGCACATCAGCGGCGTTACACCCGGCAGGTTCAGCAGGCCTCGCGCCGAGACGTAGGCCGTGCTGGTTCTCAGGGTGACCTGGCGAAACATGATCCATGTGGTGGCCCCCACCATCGAAAACGTGAGCACGTCCATGCCCATGATGTAGTGCGTGCCCAGGATGATGTACATCGACGTGATCAGCGTCAGCAGCACCACCGGGCCGATCAGGGCCCAGACCAGGGCAAATCGGCTTTCACCGTGCATCACCTGCAACTGGTAGATGAAAAGCGCAAACAGGGTGCGCACGCCGCCCCCGCCTTCATCGGCATGGCGCGGGGCGTGCCCCAGGTGCAGGCCACGCATGCGGTCGCGCAGGATCGCCAGGTCTCCGGTTTCGGCAGGAGCAAGCGCGATCTCCAGCGCGACGTCGTTGCGTGACGCATGACGCCGTGCCTCCTGCGCCTCTTCCTGCCTGCGCCGCTGCACGCGCCGCTCGTGCGCCGCGTTCAGCCGGAGATCTTCCTCCACCAGCTTGGCCGGCATGTAGCCAGGCTTGAACACCTCGACCTCCGTGCGGATGTCGTGTTCAAGCAGGCGCACGATGAGACGCAGCCGCCGACGGGAAAAATCGGCAACCATCTCATCGGCACCCTGGCGCACAACCGCCTCGTCCAGTTCGGCCTGGATCGCGTCATACACCGCCCGCCGGGCTGCGACCGAATCGTGCGGCTCGCCCTGCAACCGCGCCAGCAAGGGCTTGAACAGGACGGCCGGCGACGAGTTGCTGTCAAACAGCGCGGCCGGATCCAGTCGCCACTCGGCGACGCCCGCGCCTACGGTGTAGTTGCCGCCCTGTCGGCGCGAGCGCCAGCCGCGGATACGGTCCTCATTGCTCGTCGCCACGCTATTCGGGGATCACCGAATTGGTGGGACCCGAGCCGCCATCGATCTGGCGGGTCGCGCTGAAGCCGGCACTCATCGAGAACCTGAAGGCCGACAAGACCTTCTGGACCTGGGCAAACGGCGCATCCGAGATATAGATCGCTTCTCCCTCGCGCACCGCGAACTGCCGCGCCATCGCGACCTGTTCGGGCTTGGTGAGATCGAACTGATAGACGACCGGGACGGTGTCCGGCTTGCCGTCCACCCCGGCCTGCGCCGGCGTGAACAGGAAGACGGAACGCGGGTCCGCGGTCGCGCCATCCAGGCCACGGGCATCGGCCAGCGCGTCCAGCACGGTGTAGTTGCGCTTGCTGATGGCAACGCGCCCCTGGTTGCCGGCGGCACCCAGCACCGTCAGGTGCTCGCGCGCGTCGCTCGCCGTGATGACATCGCCCGCGCGCAGCAGAATGTCGTTGTCCTGGTTGCGATAGATGTCCGCCAGACGCACCGAGGCCAGTTGGTTGTCGCGACGCAGCGTGATCACCATCTGTTCGGGGTTCTCCTGCACCGGTGCCGCAAGCGCCAGCGCACTGCTCAGGCGCTGGGCTGTCTGCGTGATGGGATACATGCCCGGCTTGGTAAGATTGCCCTGGACGGTGACCATCTGGCCGCGCTCGCCCACGCGGTTCACCGCCACGTCGGACGCCACGACCAGCTTGCTCAGGCGCGCCACGATGGCATCGCGCAGCGCCGACAACGTCATGCCCGCCGCCCTGAAGTTGCCCAGGATGGGCACGTACAGGTCACCCTGCGAGTCGATCTGGTGGTTCCCCAGGTTGCTGGCACCCGTGGCGTCGGCAGCGAAAACGCCCAGGCCATCGCGCTCCCAGACCGTCACGTTGATCCCGTCACCGGGCACGAGGCGGTCGAAGCCGGCATGGGTCAGGTCGCGATAATGCTTCGGGAAATCCTCGACAGCGGGCATGCGGCTGGCACGCACGTGCTCGGGCGTCACCGCCACCACCACGACATCCCTGGCGTCGTTGGCCGCAGTCATCTCATACAGCATCGGACCGGTACGCGGCAGCTGACAGCCTGCCACGAACAGGGGGGCAAGCACTGCCATGAGCAGTGCCGCCTTGCGTCGCAGCCCAAAGGCCGGCGCGTTCTTTCGCATAGCGTCCATCGTTTCCAGAGTCAGGCCTCCTTTCAAGCGCGCTTGGCGTCCAGGCCGACGGCGTCCTCGTCATAGCGAAACGCCCCCAGGACAGCCACGCACAGGCTCAGGAACTTGTCCAGCATCGTATTGAGCGAAAACAGTTCCCGCGCCCGCTGCCGGCTGTGCTGCTTCAACACATCGTTGCCGCGCATCATGTCGACAATCGACTCGATCTTGTCGCATGCCTCGTTCAGGTCCGGATGATCAAGATCGTCGATCAGGTGACCCGTCACGTTCTGCACGAAGCACTCGCCCGCACCGCCGGCAGGCGTGGACACGACCGGCACGCCCAGCAACTGCGCCTCGATGAGCACGTTGGGCAGGCCTTCGAACCGGGACAGCAACACCTTGGCATCCATCTGCGAATACCAATAGCCCACGTGGTTCGACAGTCCGACGAACAGGAAGCGGTCGGTCAGGCCGAGGTCTTCCGCCAGCGCCGTCATGCTGTCGCTCATGCGTCCGTCGCCAACGATGAAAAAACGCGCCTGCGGCCGCCGCTTCAGGTATTGCGCAGCAAGCTTGAGCCAGAGTTGCGGTCGTTTGTCGGGTTCGAGGCGAAAGACGCCGCCGATCGTCTCGGTTGCGTCAGCCGTGCTGGCCTGGAAGGCATTCCACTTCTGCTCATCCTCGGCCGACGGATGGATTGCCAGTTCAGGCACGCCGTTGTAGAGAATGTGGAAGCGTTCGATCGGCAGGTCGAGCCACTTTGCATATTCCTTGGCAGCCGTCAGACTATTGCTGCAGAAGTGCACACCCGGCACCTGCGCCAGAGCACGGTACAACACCGGATACTCTTCGCGAAAGCGGTCCTTGCGGATGTTCGGCGGCAAGCCCCGGAACACCAGATGGATGGTGGGCACGCCCGCCAGCAGCGCAGCCAGCGCGCCAAACAGGCACGTGCCGTCCTGCCACAGGCTCACGACGTCGAAACCGTGCTCGCGCAACATCGGGGTCAAACGCGTGACGCCGTAGTGCACGGGCGGCGGCAGTTTTTCCAACAGGCGCGTCAGGCCCTCATCATCCACCGGCTGGCTGGCCATCGAGATCGCGGGCAAGGCGTTGATTTCCGTGACCGGGATATTCGCCTTGGTCAGCACGGGCAGGAAGAAATCCTGACCACCTTTCTTGGCAGAACCGGGCGGTTCGGTGTGCTGCTTCACCAGCACCTCGACCTTTTCCGGCCGCACCTCCATGAAGGACGGACGCTGGTCGGCAGAGGACGCCATGCGGTGCAGCTCGCTCGCCAGCCGGGTCAACTGCCGCTCGGCACCGCCAGGCCCCAGACTGCCGGTCACCAGCGCGATCGAGACCGGATTTTCGGGCGGCTGGTCCGCCACGCTGCGATTCCGGAAATGCAGGATCGCGTGCTTCATCGAGACGATCTTGATGTCCTTGCCAGCCAGTGCCGCTTCCGACTCGAATCCCTGGTAGAACGCGACATCGGCGGCCAGGCCGCTGGCCAGTTCGGCCGCCTTGCTGCCAGCCGCGAGCTGATCCGCCACCGGCTGGATCGCCTCGAAGGCATCCAGCAGCAGGCCACGCTTGCGCAGGCGCTTGGCGAACTCGACACGGACATTGCGAGCGTCGTACTTGGCGATCAGGCGGCGAAACAGCGCGTCGGACTGCTCGTGTGCGCGGATATCACCCAGCAGCTTGGCCTTGGTGAACAGCTTCTCCGGCTTGCGAGTCAACTTGGGGAAATGCCGGTCGATCAGCGCCAGGGCTTCATCGACATTCCGGTCTTTGACCAGACGGGTCGCGCAATAGCGGATGATCTGGAAATCGCCTGGGTAGTCACGCAGGAGCGCCGACCACTGCTCGGCCATGCCTTCGTTCAGGCCCGCCGTCTCCTTCAGGCGCAGCAGCAGGAAACGGACTTTTGCATCATCCGGGAAATCATTCGCCAGCGCCTGGGCGCGCGGCAGATTCTCCTGCGCCAGCAGCACCCGGCCCGACGCAGCAACGATTTCTTCCAGCTGGGCCTGCACCCATTCAAGCGAGGAGGCCTCGACGGCGTGTTGCTCGGTATCGGATAGGCCCGTCATGCAGCCCTCCTGCGATTTGCCTTGTCGATCCAGACCTGGCAACGCTGGATGTAGCTGTCGAACTGTTCCGGATTCTCCGAACGGGCCTTGAGCGCTTGCCAATAGGGCAAGGCCTTCTCGAACATGTGCAGGCGCATCGCACCGACCGCCGCAGTGCGCAAGCCGATGGCGTCATCGGGAACCAGGGCCAGGATCTTCTCGCCAATCGCCAGGCGCTCATGGGTGCTCGCCGGCTCCAGCGCGCGTACCTCGGCGTACAGGACACCCAGGATACGCCGCTTCTCATGCGCGACTTCGGACATCTGCGGCCACGATTGCTCCACGCGATCCAGCAGGTTCCACGCGGCTTGCGGATCGCCCTCGGCCAGTATCTGGCGCGCGGCACGGATCGAGCGCGGGCCCAGGCGGCCCAGTTGGCGCTCGGCCTCTTCCTTGGCGCTCTGGTCTGCCGACGCATGGTTCAGCACGGCCTTGTAGGCATCGATGGCCTCGCCAAACCAGCCGCCGTTGAACGCCACGCGTGCATAGTACAGTTGGGTGCTGAACTGGGCGGACTCACCCGCCACCGCGCGCTCCAGGTGGAGCATCGCGGTCTTTGTGTCGCCCAGAGCGTCTGCAGCCCGGCCACGCATCGCATCCAGCTCGGGGAAGTCGACATGCGCATCCAGTGCGATGTCGGTAAGTTCGATCACTTCCTTGTGGTTGCCGGCCAGGAGCGCGGCACGCACAGCCAGGCGGGTAGCACGCTCGAAAGCACGCAGCGCCCGTGTGCTGGCCAGGGTATCGGGGTCGAGCATGCGATGCGCGCAGATCCGTTCGGCGGCATCGCGCAGGCGGCCTTCTTCCAGCGCCTGGGCACCTTCGGTCGCCCACGTGGCCGATTGCGCCTGCAACCAGGCACGGATATCGTCCTGTTCGCTTCTGATCAGGCCGCTCGATACGGTCAGTGCGGACGCGGCCACCAGGCAGCCCCGCCATGTGGCTTCCTGGACCAGCTCGAACACCTCGGCATCGCTCAGCACAGGCGACTCTGATGCCAGGGAGCGCAGGCTTTCGCGATCCCCCGCGATCAGGCGGTCGCGCCACAGCACGGCGAAACTGCGGCCATTCGAAGGCTGCTTCTCGCGTACCTCTCCCACCCAGCGCAGGGCGGCTTCCATATCGCCGCTGGCCTGCAGCATCGACAGCACCGTATCCGCCGCCTCAGTCGCCCAGGCGTCGCTGGCCAACGACATGCGGAACGCCAGCTTCCAGTTGCTCAGCGCCTCGTCCAGATGGCCCAGTTGGGCCGCGGACGCCGCTGCCACCCGCAGGATCTCCGGCGTTTCCTTTTCGTCACCGATCAGCCCGGCAGACAGCGAATACGCCAGGTCGTAGCGCCCCAGCTTGAAATGGTTACGCATCAGGATCTGTTCGGCTTTGCTGCCCGTGGCCACGACGGCACCCGCATTCTCCAGCAGGCCGATCGACTCCTCGTAGGCACCCAGCTCGGACTGCATGCGCGCCAGCAGCACGACGTGCTCCGGCAGAGCGGGATGGCGGCGCAGCACATCGCGCACGCGGCGCGAGGCCTCGCGGACATCGCCTGACTCCCACACCTTTTCGATGCGTTCGACGCTTTCCTCGTTGCCGAGCCTGGCCGACGCCGGCGTCGGCAGGGACGCGCTCATCTTCGGGCGCATATAGGCCTTGAACCACTCGGCACCCAGGCGGTCCGAGAAGCGCTCCGTGTAGTGCGTCAGGTCGAGGCCGCCGTTCTCCATGGCCTCGGCCTGGCCAAACTTGTTCATCGCGGCCGTCGGGTCGTAACTTGGTACGCCAATGCGTTGCGCGGCCTCCGTCACGACGCAGATCAGCTCCTGGCGCGACTCGATGGGCGTATTGTCGGCAGCCAGTGCATTGACGTGCGTGACAAACACCACCTTGTCCTTGCCCAACAGTTCGACAATCTGCCGCATCTCAGCCTCGATCGCGTCGTCCGACAAGTCGTGTTTCACGATGCGAGCCAGCAGTTCGCGATCTTCCGCCGGCAGGCTCCTGAAGACCGGATCCTGATCGAGGAAGGCCCGGCGCTCGGCCAGCAACTCTGCGACCGCCTGCGACCAATAGGTTCGGGCACGGACGCGGTCGGCGAAGAACTCGGTGAAGTGGCGGGTCAGGTAATTGGATTGGATGGGGTAGCCATCCAGCGTCAGCAACTTGCGCGACGACAGCTCAACCAAGTACAGATCCGCCGGCGCATGCGTGGCGCTGTGTGCCCTGCCCACCACCGACGGACGGAAGATCAGGCGCTGGACGTCGGCAGGAATGTCGCACTCGCCGAACATGAAGCGCACCTGCTGGAGCGCTTCCGTGCTGGTGTGCACGAAACCATAGTTGCGTCCGAGCTGCAGCTTGAAGGGGTAGCGCGTCACGGCATTGCGCAACGGTGTGTGGATTCGGCAAGTGCCAATGGGAGCGATCGTGAAATCAGCCATTCATAGTCCTTGGGAGGGTTAGTGACGGGCTGAACTTGGGAGTCCAGACAAGGGATCGAAGGGAGTCCGATCGGACGGGCGTTCAACACAAATAGAAACAACTTTCTGTGCAATGCCGGATTAGAGCCCTGAAACGTCGCCAAAAAAACACTTGGCTGACGCAAAGCCAATATGCTTTTGGTGCCTCAGGGATCCTGGTGGACGAATCCTATGCGCAAAACATCGCAACATTCTTTCAAAATATTTTTATTGCAGTGCAAATGCGACTTGTTTTATACGACTGCTGGGAGAGGGGGCAGGAAGAGGGGATAGAAAGAATTACACTCATTACAGATGACTCAAAAAATAATGGATATAAGCTTATTTTTTGAAAGCACTAAATAGTGACAAATTAATTCTCTTAATCCTGGTGCAACACAAACAAGGCTATGACGCAGGGCGCAAATGCACGCCGCCGGCCCTGACTCAGTCTCGACTGGCAAGCGCTTGAAACCCTTGTGGATCGCGTTTCATACGATCTGGAAACAGGAACAACTCGCAAATACAACCCACATTTCTGGCTGCCCAGTCAGGAAATGACAAAATAAGGGACGTAACAAACCACATCTCCTGCGAACCCTTATCAACACTGATAAACAAATGGGGACAGACCCTTTTTTATTTTTGTTGCGCTGCGATTTGGCTCGCGGTATTTTTGATTTACTCACTGGTTTTCCAGTACCGCTCAACCGCGCTTTGCCAGGAATCGCCGCCATGACCCAATCCTGTACGCCCTCGCCCCAGGGTCTGTATCATCCCAGCAACGAACACGATGCCTGTGGTGTCGGCTTCATCGCCCATATCAAGGGCCAGCAAAGCCACGCCATCATCTCGCAGGGTCTCAAGATCCTCGAGAACCTCGATCACCGGGGTGCCGTCGGTGCCGATCCGCTGATGGGTGATGGTGCCGGCATCCTGATCCAGATTCCCGACCTGCTCTACCGTGAGGGAATGGCCCAGCAGGGCGTGACCCTGCCTCCGCCCGGCGAATACGGCGTGGCCATGGTGTTCCTGCCCAAGGAAACCGCCTCGCGCCTGGCCTGTGAACAGGAACTCGAACGCGCCGTGCGCGCCGAAGGCCAGATTCTGCTGGGCTGGCGTGACGTGCCCATCGACAGCGATATGCCCATGTCGCCTACGGTCAAAGCGCATGAACCGGTCATCCGCCAGCTCTTCATCGGCCGTGGTGCCGACGTGATGGTGCCCGACGCCCTCGAGCGCAAGCTGTACGTCATCCGCAAGACCGCCAGCCACGCCATCCAGAACATGCAACTGGCGCACGGCCAGGAATATTTTGTCCCGTCCGCCTCGGTGCGCACCGTGGTCTACAAGGGCCTGCTGCTGGCAGACCAGGTTGGCCGCTACTACAGCGATCTGTCCGATCCGCGTGCCGTCTCGGCACTGGCGCTGGTGCACCAGCGTTTCTCGACCAACACGTTCCCGGCCTGGCCGCTGGCCCACCCCTACCGCCTGATCGCCCACAACGGCGAAATCAACACAGTCAAAGGCAACTTCAACTGGCTGCGCGCCCGCGAAGGCGTGATGCAATCGGCCGTGCTGGGCGAAGACCTGCAAAAGCTCTACCCCATCGTCTACGAAGGCCAGTCGGACACGGCCACCTTCGACAACTGCCTTGAACTGCTCACCATGGCCGGCTACTCGCTGGCTCACGCCATGATGATCATGATGCCCGAAGCCTGGGAACAGCACGAGGAGATGGAAGAAAGCCGCCGCGCCTTCTACGAATACAACGCCGCCCTGATGGAGCCGTGGGATGGTCCTGCCGCCATGGCCTTTACCGACGGCCTGCAGATCGGCGCGCTGCTCGACCGCAACGGCCTGCGTCCGGCACGCTACCTGATCACCGACGACGACCTGGTCATCATGGCCTCCGAGGCGGGCACCCTGCCCGTGCCGGAAAACCGCGTGGTCAAGAAATGGCGCCTGCAGCCGGGCAAGATGTTCCTGATCGACCTTGAACAGGGCCGCATCATCGACGACAGCGAAATCAAGTCGCAACTGTCCAACGCACATCCCTATCGCCAGTGGATCGAGCGCCTGCGCATCCGCCTGGACTCGCTACCCGAGGCCGAGCCGCATGCCCGCCAGACCGCCCGCGCGCATGCCTCGCTGCTGGACCGCCAGCAAGCCTTCGGCTGGAGCCAGGAAGACTACAAGTTCATTCTCGAACCCATGGCTCGCAATGGCGAGGAAGCCACCGGCTCGATGGGCAACGATGCCCCACTGGCCGTGCTGTCGCACCGCCCCAAGGCCTTCTACAACTATTTCCGCCAACTGTTCGCCCAGGTCACCAATCCGCCGATTGACCCGATCCGCGAACAGCTGGTGATGTCGCTGGTGTCCTTCATCGGCCCCAAGCCCAACCTGCTGGACATCAACAACGTCAATCCGCCGCTGCGCCTCGAGGTGTCACAACCCGTGCTCGATACGCACGACATGGCGCAAATCCGCGATATCGAGGAAGTCACGCGCGGCAAGTTCCGCAGCTACGAACTGGATATCACCTATCCGGTGGCCTGGGGTCCGGAGGGCATCGAAGCCCGCGTGGCCGCACTCTGCGCCAAGGCCGCCGATGCCGTCCAGAACGGCTACAACATTCTGATCGTGTCCGACCGCAATGTCGATGCCGAGCGGGTCGCCATCCCGGCACTGCTGGCGACCTCGGCCATCCACCAGCACCTGATCCGCACCGGCCTGCGCACCAGCACCGGCCTGATCGTCGAAACCGGCTCGGCACGCGAGGTGCACCACTTCGCCCTGCTGGGCGGCTACGGTGCCGAGGCCATCCACCCCTGGCTGGCACTCGAGTCGCTGGCAGAGCTGGCAGCCCGCCCCGAAAGCGATTTCGATACCAAGACGGCGATCAAGCACTACATCAAGGCCATCGGCAAGGGTCTGAACAAGGTCATGTCCAAGATGGGCATCTCGACCTACATGTCGTATACCGGTGCGCAGATTTTCGAGGCCATCGGCCTGTCGCGCGAGCTGGTGGACAAATACTTCTCCGGCACGCCCAGCCCGATCCAGGGCATCGACATCTTCACCGTGGCCGACGAAGCCCTGCGCATGCACAAGGCGGCCTTCAGCGCCGACCCGGTACTGGTCAATGCGCTGGATGCCGGCGGCGAATACGCCTTCCGCACCCGCGGCGAAGAGCATATGTGGACACCCGATGCCATCGCCCACCTGCAGCATGCGGCACGCGGCAACAACTATCGCAGTTACAAGGAATACGCGCAGATCATCAACGACCAGAGCAAGCGCCACATGACGCTGCGCGGGCTGTTCGAATTCCGTTTCGATCCGACCCGCGCCATTACCCTCGACGACGTCGAACCGGCCGTCAGCATTGTGCGTCGCTTTGCTACCGGAGCCATGTCGCTGGGCTCGATCTCGACCGAGGCACACGCCGTGCTGGCCGTTGCCATGAACCGTATCGGCGGCAAATCCAATACCGGCGAAGGCGGCGAAGACCCACGCCGCTACGAGCACGAACTGCGCCACGGCACCAGCGGCATCGAAGCTAACGATACGCTGGCCTCGGTACTGGGCTCCGACCGCGTCGCGGCAGACATTCCGCTCCAGTTGGGTGACTCGCTGCGCTCGCGCATCAAGCAGGTGGCCTCGGGCCGCTTCGGTGTCAGTGCCGAATACCTGGTCAGCGCCGACCAGATCCAGATCAAGATGGCCCAGGGTGCCAAGCCCGGCGAAGGCGGTCAGTTGCCCGGCCACAAGGTATCCGAATACATCGCCCAGTTGCGCTATTCGGTTCCGGGCGTCGGCCTGATCTCGCCTCCCCCGCACCACGACATTTACTCCATCGAGGATCTGGCACAACTGATCCACGACCTGAAGAACGTCAATCCGCGTGCCTCGATCTCGGTCAAGCTGGTGTCCAAGGTGGGCGTCGGCACGGTGGCGGCCGGCGTGGCCAAGGCCAAGGCCGACCATGTCGTGATCGCCGGCCATGACGGCGGCACCGGTGCCTCGCCGGTATCGTCCATCAAGCACGCCGGCACGCCCTGGGAACTGGGCCTGGCCGAAACCCAGCAGACGCTGCTCCTGAACCACCTGCGCAGCCGCATCCGGGTCCAGGCCGACGGCCAGATGAAGACCGGCCGCGACGTGGTGATCGGTGCCCTGCTCGGTGCCGACGAGTTCGGCTTCGCCACCGCACCGCTGGTGGTCGAGGGCTGCATCATGATGCGCAAGTGCCATCTCAATACCTGCCCGGTCGGCGTCGCCACCCAGGATCCGGTCCTGCGCCAGCGCTTCAAGGGTCAGCCCGAGCACATAGTCAACTATTTCTTCTTCGTCGCCGAGGAAGTGCGCGAGATCATGGCCCAGCTTGGCATCCGCCAGTTCGACGACCTGATCGGCCGCGCCGACCTGCTCGACATGCGCACGGGCGTCGAACACTGGAAGGCCCGCGGCCTGGATTTCAGCAACATCTTCCACAGGGTCGAGTCCGACGAATCGCCTCGCCAGATCGGCGAACAGGACCACGGTCTGGACAAGGCCCTCGACCTGCAACTGATCGAGCGCAGCAAGCCGGCGCTGGAGCGCGGCGAGAAAGTGTCCTTCATCACGCCGGTGCGCAACCGCAACCGCACCATCGGGGCCATGCTGTCAGGCGAAGTGGCGCGCCGCTACGGTCACCAGGGCCTGCCGGACGACACCATCCACATCCAGTGCAACGGCACTGCCGGCCAGAGCTTTGCGGCCTTCCTGGCCAATGGCGTCACCCTGGACCTGGTAGGCGAGGCCAACGACTACGTCGGCAAGGGCCTGTCGGGTGGCCGCATCATCGTGCGCACCCCCAATGACTTCCGCGGTGACGGCCCCGAGCACATCATTGCCGGCAATACCGTGCTGTACGGTGCGCTGGCGGGTGAAGCCTTCTTCAACGGCGTAGCCGGAGAACGCTTTGCCGTGCGCAACTCCGGTGCCGCGACCGTGGTCGAGGGCACAGGCGACCATGGTTGCGAATACATGACCGGCGGCACCGTCGTGGTCCTGGGCGGCATCGGTCGCAATTTCGCAGCCGGCATGTCCGGCGGCGTGGCCTATGTCTGGGATCCGGAACGCATCCTGCGCAAGCGCTGCAACACCGGCATGGTCGATCTCGAAAATGTCGTGCCGCAAGCCGAGCAGGAACTGGCTGGCGACATTGCCACCTGGCACAGTCGTGACCGTCAGTCGTCCCGCCAGCCCGACGAAGTCATCCTGCGCACCCTGATCGAAGACCACTTCCGTGCCACCGGCAGTTTCCGCGCCCGCGACCTGCTGGGCAACTGGGACAGCGCCCGCCAGCAGTTCGTCAAGGTCATGCCGCGCGACTACCGTCGCGCCCTGACCGAACTGTGGCAGGCCGCCCAGTCCAAACAGACCGCTGCCCCGGCCGAGCCCCCTCGGCCCAAGGCTGCCCGCGCACGCAAGGAGAAGGCGCTGGCCTGAGCCACGCCCCCTGACACGAACAGACTATACGGATACGATCATGGGAAAAATCACAGGATTCCTGGAATACCAACGACTGCACGAGGCCACCGAGGCACCGGCCAGCAGGCTGGGCCACTGGCGCGAGTTCGTGCTGCGCCTGGACGACGGCCAGGCCGGCCAGCAGGCGGCACGCTGCATGGACTGCGGCATCCCCTTCTGCAACAACGGCTGCCCTGTCAATAACATCATTCCCGACTGGAACGACCTGGTCTACCACCAGCAGTGGCGCCAGGCGCTCGATGTGCTGCACTCGACCAACAATTTCCCCGAGATTACGGGTCGCATCTGTCCGGCTCCCTGCGAAGCCGCCTGTACCCTGAACATAGACCGCATGCCCGTGGGCATCAAGTCGATCGAGCACGCCATCATCGACAAGGGCTGGGAGCAGGGCTGGATCACCCCGCAGCCGCCCAGCCGCAAGAGCGGCAAGAAGATCGCCGTCATCGGCTCCGGGCCTGCCGGGCTGGCCTGTGCACAACAACTGGCGCGGGCCGGACACGCTGTCGTGGTGTTCGAGAAAAGCGACCGCATCGGCGGCCTGATGCGCTACGGCATCCCCGACTTCAAGCTGGCCAAGCACCTGATCGATCGTCGCATGGCCCAGTTGGAAGCCGAAGGCGTGGAATTCCGCCCCTCGACCTATGTTGGCCAGTCTTCGGATGCCAACCGCCATGGTGTCGGCCTGGCCGTGATCACTCCCGAAGAGCTGCGCCAGCAGTTCGATGCCATCGTGCTGGCGGGCGGCTCTGAAACACCACGCAACCTGCCGGCACCGGGCCGTGACCTGCAAGGCGTGCACTTTGCCATGGACTTCCTGCGCCAGCAGAACAAGATCGTGGCAGGCGACCGCCTGAGCAAGGTGATTTCGGCCAAGGACAAGCACGTGATCGTGATCGGCGGTGGCGATACCGGCTCCGACTGCGTCGGCACCAGCAATCGCCAGGGAGCCAAATCGATCACCCAGTTCGAACTGATGTCCCGTCCGCCCGAACTGGAAAACACCGAACTGACCTGGCCCTACTGGCCGATCAAGCTGCGCACCTCCAGTTCGCACGAGGAAGGCTGCGAACGCGACTGGGCCATCAATACCGTAGCCTTCGAGGGCAAGAACGGCAAGCTGCAGGAAATCCGCATCGTGCGCGTCGACTGGCAGCGCGATCCGACCACCGGGCTGATGAACATGACCCCGATCGAAGGCACCGAGACCACGCTGCCCGCCGATCTGGTGCTGCTGGCCATGGGCTTTGTCTCACCGGTGCAGCAGGTACTCGACGCCTTTGGCGTGGACCGGGACAACCGGGGCAATGCCCGCGCCAATACCGACGACTACCGCACGACCGAAGACGGCATTTTCGCGGCAGGCGACATGCGCCGCGGCCAGTCGCTGATCGTCTGGGCCATCCGCGAAGGACGCCAGTGCGCCCGGGCGGTGGATGAGTTCCTGATGGGTGAAAGCGTGCTGCCTCGCTAAGCGACAGGTACGACGGATCAGCGCCGCTCCCCCCGGCGCTCCCTGCGCATCAGGCCCGACCCTGGCCTGCTTGCGCGTATCGGAACAGCGGCCTGCAGCGATGCAGGCCGTTTTTGCATATCGTCGCCCGCCCCTGGCACCACAGCTTTGCTATGATGGGCCGCTATCGTTTCCGCCCATTGCCCAGACCGCATGTCCACGCCCTCGCCCGCCAGCGCCCAGCACCTGCAGCCATCCCCCTGGCGTCAGGCGCTGACCGACTCCATCCCCATCGCCATGGCCTATGTTCCGATTGGCTTCGCCTTCGGCCTGCTGGCGGTGGAAACCGGACTGCCGGCCTGGTATGCAGTACTGATGAGCGTGATCGTCTATACCGGTGCCCTGCAGTTTGCAGCACTGCCCATGCTGGCGGGCGGCATCGGCCTGGGCGCGCTCGCGTTGACCACCCTGCTGCTCAACCTGCGTCACCTGCTCTATGCCCTGCCCCTGCTGCCGGTCCTGTCACGCAAGCGCGCCACGCGACTCTACTCGCTGGCAGCACTGACCGACGAAACCTATTCGATGCTGAGCGCCATGCCCGCCGAACGGCGCGGCCGCATGGCCTTCTCGATCAACCTGACCTGTCAGGCCTGGTGGGTCGCCGGCACTGCGCTGGGTGCGCTGCTCGGCCCGCAGATCGGCAACCAGATTCCCAACCTCGGCTTTGCACTGCCCTGCCTGTTCGTCATCCTGGCGATCGAGCAGTACCTGCTGCGACGCCAGTGGCTGCCACTGGTACTGGGCATTGTCGCCTTCGTGCTGTGCCGGTTGCTGCTGCCCCAGGAGCATGTCCTGATCAGCGCCCTGCTGCTGTCCCTGATCGGCCTGGTGTGCCATGATCGCCTGCAACAGCGAGCGCAGATGGACACAGGAGCCGGGCGATGAGCCTATCCTATCTCTGGCCAGCCCTGGCCATCATGTCGGCACTGACTATCCTGCTGCGCCTGCTGCCGCTGGCCACCCAGCGCTTCCTTGGCAACAACCGCGCCATCGACGCACTCAATCGCACACTGCCGCTGGCCATCATGGTCATCCTCACGCTGGCCTCGCTCAAGGGCGGTGGCAACGAACCCATGCGTCTGGGCGCAGAACTGCTGGCGCTGGGCCTGGTGGCGCTGAGCTACCTGCGCTGGCGCAATACGCTGCTCAGCGTGGTACTGGGCGTGGCGGCGCTCAATGGTGTGTTGTGGATGGCCGCATAGCCATTTATAAATAGACGATCTGACGATCATGCTGGGCAAAGCCGACAGGCAGCAGTGACGACGGACCAACCGCGACTGCTCGAACAAAACCGCGCAGCAACAAAACATGCGCGTAAGCATCGGCGACAAAGGCTGGCGCGAGAGCCCACACCAAGTCAGGGTCAAAGCCCAGCAGTCCATCCACATCAGGCCCGCCAATCACATCTTCGTGCGCGAAATTAGCCGCCCAGTCATCATCCTCACGCGAAAACGCACGGCACAGAAACAGGTCGGCCGCGCATCCTTCGCTGCCATCAAAAAAATACTCGCAATACACGCCCTTGATGTCGCTCCGCCCTGCTGCCCGCGCCATGGCCTCGGCATACGCAACGGCCAGCGCCGCCTCATACTCAGGCAAACCGGCCAGGCAGCGATCCAGCGCTTCTATCTCCTGACCCGGGCACCATTGCTCCAATGGTGCCCGGAGCAAACCCGCAAGTTCATCCAGCGAACGCGTGTTTACTGACTGCTGGCACAACGTATGCAACACACCCAACGCGGCGATGCGATCCTGTTCCTGCGCATATTGCACCAACGCCTCTACTGTGACCAATGACATAAGCATTCCTGTTGTTTCGCAAAATCTGCCACACAGTGGCAACGAATTTTCTCATACCGAAAAATCACCGCACTCCCCCAGCAAGGGGCCTAGAAGAACAGCCTTCCGTCATCCTCATGTCATGTTCGCCCTCTACGATGAAAACGTTTTCATCACATTGGGTCGGAACAGTGACATCCGCCAGGCACACGCCCTCCATCCGTGAAATAGCCCAGGCCGCCGGTGTGTCCCCGGCCACGGTGTCGCGCGCCTTCAACCAGCCTGAACTGCTCAACCCAGGCACGCTGGCCCGTATCCTGGTTGTCGCCAGGCAACATGATTTTCGGCCCAGCCGCGTCGGCAGCAGCCTGCGTTCGGGCAGTACCCGCACGCTGGGCCTGATCGCACCGACCCTCTCCAATCCGGTATTCGCCGAATGCTTCGAAGGTGCCGAACAGCAAGCGCGTGAAGCCGGATACAGTGTCATGCTGACCGCGACCGCCTATGATGCCCAGCGGGAATGCGATGCCGTGCGCAACATGCTGGATCACCGGGTCGAAGGCCTGATCCTGACAGTGGCCAACGCGCACGACAGCCCGGCCCTGGACCTGCTGACACAGACGGGTACACCCTATGTGCTGGCCTATAACGAATCGCCCCGGCACCCCTCCGTTTCGGTGGACAACCACCAGGCTGCCATGGACATGGTGCAATGGCTGGCACAGCGCGGCCAGCGGCATATCGCCTTCGTTTCCGGCCCGCTCTCGGCATCCGATCGGGCGCGCAGTCGCCTGCACGGCGCACAGGAACAGGCTTGCCTGCAGGGCTTGCCTGGGATCGTCCATCTGTCCATGGCGGACCACACCCGCTGCGACGCAGGCACGCTGCGCACTGCGCTGGCGAACAGGCAGCCGCCCCAGGCGCTGTTCTGCTCCAACGACCTGCTCGCCACCTCAGCGATCGGCCTGCTCCAGCAACTGGGCCTGACCGTCCCCAACGACATCTCGGTCTGCGGCTTCGACGGCATGGCCTTTGCCGCCATGCTGCAACCCGCCCTGACCACCGTGTCGCAACCCAGTCACGACATGGGTCGCCAGGCCTGCGCCCTGCTGTTGTCCATGCTTGGCATCACGCATGACGCGGCACCCGCCCCCGCTTTTCCCATCCGTCTTCCCTACCGGATCGTCCCCGGTGGCACCGTCGCCGACGCCGATCTGCCTTCTCCGCCTCTCACAGGAGTGTCCTGTTCATGAAACACCTGCTCAAGCCTCTGCTGCACGTTGCAGCCCTCAGCCTGGGCCTGGTCGCCAGCGCCCAGGCCCAGAACGCCATCTGCTACAACTGCCCGCCCGAATGGGCCGACTGGGGCACCCAATTGCGCAACATCCAGGAGGCTACCGGCATCACCGTGCCTGGCGACAACAAGAACTCCGGCCAGGCCCTGGCCTCGCTGGCTGCCGAGCGGCAGAACCCGGTGGCCGACGTCGTCTACTACGGCGTGTCGTTCGGCATCCAGGCCGCACAGGACAATCTGGTCACCAGCTACAAGCCCGCCCGCTGGGACGATATCCCCGCAGGCCTGAAGGATGCCGACGGCAAGTGGTTCGCCATCCACTCCGGCACGCTCGGTTTCATGGTCAACGTGGATGCCCTGCGCGGCAAACCGGTCCCTCAGTCGTGGGCCGACCTGCTCAAGCCCGAATACAAGGGCATGATCGGCTACCTCGACCCGGCCTCGGCCTTCGTGGGCTATGTCGGTGCCGTCGCGCTCAATCAGGCACTGGGTGGCAACCTCGATAACTTCGACCCCGCCATCGGGTGGTTCCAACAGGTCCAGGCCAACCAGCCCATCGTGCCCAAGCAGACGGCCTACGCCCGCGTGCTGTCGGGCGAGATTCCCATCCTGATCGACTACGATTTCAACGCCTACCGCGCCAAATACAAGGATGAGTCCAACGTCGAATTCGTGATCCCCCAGGAAGGCACCATTTCCATCCCGTACGTCATGAGTCTGGTCAGTGACGCCCCCCATGCAGACAATGGCCGCAAGGTACTGGATTTCGTCCTGTCCGATCAGGGGCAGGCCGTCTGGGCCAATGCCTTCCTGCGCCCCGTCTTCGCCTCGGCTATTTCGCCAGAAGCCCAGTCCCGTTTCCTGCCTGACACGGAGTACGCCCGGGCCGGCACGGTCGACTACGGCAAGATGGCGGAAGCGCAACGCGGCTTTTCGACCCGCTACAGCAAGGAAGTCCACTGATGACACGGCGCGGCTGGATCTGGTTCGCCTTGCCGGCAACCCTCGTCTTCCTGGCCTTCTGGCTGCTGCCGATGATCCGGCTGGCATGGCTGGGCCAGACCGGCCGCGATGGCGGCTCCGCCTATCTGACCGTCCTGTCGGAGCCGCTGTACTGGCGCAGCCTGTTCAATACCGTGCTGCTGTCGGCAGCCGCCACACTGGCCACGCTGATCCTGGCCGTGCCGGTGGCGCGCTTCCTGGCGCACCATCGCGAATTCCAGGGCCGTGGCACGCTGATCGCACTGCTGACATTCCCGCTGGCCTTTCCGGGGGTCGTGGTCGGCTTCCTGATCATCCTGCTGGCCGGCCGGCAGGGCATTCTGGCAGACCTGACCGAACGACTGCTCAATGACCCGGTGGTGTTTGCCTATGGCATGGCCGGCCTGTTCCTGGGTTACCTGTATTTCTCCCTGCCGCGCGCCATTTCCGTCCTGACCGCTGCCGCCGAGCAGATTGATCCGGCCCTGCCGGCCGCTGCCCGCACACTGGGGGCCAACGCCTGGCAGCGTTTTGCCCATATCGAACTGCCGGCCCTGAAACCGGCCCTGATCGCAGCCGGTGCCATGTCGTTCGCCACCAGCATGGGAGCTTTCGGCACGGCATTCACACTGGCGACGCAGATCAATGTACTGCCCCTGACCATCTACAACGAGTTCACCAATTACGCCAATATCCCGGTGGCGGCTGCCCTGTCCATCCTGCTGGGGCTGATCACATGGCTGATCCTGGCCGTGGCCCACCACCTGGCCGATGCGCAACAAGGAGCAGGGGCATGAGCCTATCTCACCAGGCACACCAGACTCTTTCTGGCACCCGCCACATCGCCCCCCCACTCGATGCGCCTTCGCGGCTGGATGCAGGGCTGGGCTGGCTGCTGACCCTGGCCGTCGCCTCGTTCCTGATCGGCCCGGTACTGCTGTCCGTGCTCGCGGGCCTGACCCGCAACTATTTCACCGGCGTGCAAAGCGGCCTGACACTGCGCTGGATCGGCGAAGTCTGGCAGCTTTATTCGGACACGCTGGCCCGCACCGGCATCGTCGCCCTCGGCACCCTGCTGATCTGTCTGCTGACCGGCGTACCGCTGGCCTGGGTACTGACGCTGCATCCGGGCCGCACCAGCCGTATCCTCGAGGAACTGCTGACGCTGCCGGTGGCCGTACCCGGACTGGCCACCGCGCTGGCGCTGATCGTCTCCTGGGGCACGCTGCCGCTGCTGCGCAGCAATACGCTGTTCATCATCATCGGCCATGTCCTGTTCACCCTGCCCTTCATGGTGCGGGCCGCCCGCGCCAGCATGCAAGGTACCGAGCTGATCCAGCTCGACGAGGCCGCCGCCACGCTGGGCAGCTCCCGTCTTAAGCGCTTTCTGGGCATCATCGTGCCCAACGCCCTGCCCGGCATCCTGGCCGGTTCGCTCACCGTGGTCACGCTCTCGGTCGGCGAGTTCAACCTGACCTGGCTGCTGCACACCCCACTGACCAAGACGCTGCCGGTCGGACTGGCGGACAGCTATGCCTCCATGCGCCTGGAAATCGCCTCGGCCTACACCCTGGTCTTCCTGCTGATGCTGCTGCCGCTGCTGGTCGGCCTGCAATGGCTGGCGGCTCGCACGCCGCGCGCTTCTCTCTCCTGATACCCATGACGACCCATCCTCCGACCTCCATCACCCTGCAACACTGCGCCAAGACCTGGGCCAGCGGTCGCCCTGCGCTGCAGCCGCTCGACCTGCATATCCCTGCGGGCGAGATACTGGCCCTGCTCGGACCTTCCGGATGCGGCAAAACCACCTTGCTGCGCCTGATCGCCGGGCTGGAGCGCGCCGATGCAGGCAGTCGCATCCTGTTCGGCAACCGCGACGTAGGCGACCTGCCGGCAGAGCGCCGCAATGTCGGCGTGGTTTTCCAGAACTATGCGCTGTTTCCCAATCTGAATGTGGCCGAGAACATCGCCTATGGCCTGCGCATCCGTGGCGTTGCCCAGGCACAGCAGCGCCAGCGGGTCGAAGAACTGCTGGCGCTGATCCGGCTCGAGGACATGGCCCGACGACGCATACAACAGCTTTCCGGCGGCCAGCGCCAGCGCGTGGCCCTGGCGCGGGCGCTGGCAGTCACGCCCTCTGTTCTGCTGCTGGACGAACCCCTGACCGCACTCGACGCCAAGCTGCGCGATCACCTGCAGACCGAGCTGGCAGACATGCTGCGTACCCTCGGCATCACCACCATCATCGTGACCCATGACCAGCAGGAAGCCATGATCCTGGGCCAGCGCATCGCCGTCATGTCGGCCGGTCGCATCGAGCAGACCGGCTCCGCCCAGGACCTCTATATCCGGCCGGAAAGCGCGTTCGTCGGTGATTTCCTGGGCCAGACCTGCCAGGTACGCGGCATTTTGCACGGAGCCCGGCTACAGGCCGGCCACCTGCCTCTGCGTTTCCGCCCCCATGCGGCCCGCCTCGAACCTTTGCAACACGGTGATCTTGCCGCCACCATCACGGCACGCTATTTTCTTGGGGACCAGATCCGCTATACCCTGCGCCTGGGCGACGGGCAATCGCTGCAGATCACCGCGCCACCCGATTGCGCCTTCCAGGCCGGAGAACAGGCCGGCTTGCGCATCCTGCAATCCGCGGCACATTGAGCCCACGCATCGGCATACAGCACTTACAGAAAAACGACCCGCAGATACCCTTCATGCTCATCGCCCAACTTACCGACCTGCACATCCGCATGCCTGGCCAGAAGGCCTATCGCATCGTCGAAACAGACCGCTGTCTGCCACCCGCCATCGCCGCGCTGAACCGGCTCGACCCACGTCCCGACTGCCTCATCCTGTCTGGCGACCTGACCGATTTCGGGCGTCCGGCCGAATACGCCCACCTGCGCGACATGCTCCAGCCCCTGGACATGCCCTGCTATCTGATCCCCGGCAACCACGATGATCGCGCCGCCCTGCTGGCGGCATTTCCCGACCTGCCCTGGCAGAAGCGGCTCGACGGCTTCGTCCAGTACGCCATCGAGCACCATCCGCTGCGCCTGCTGATGCTCGACACCGTCGTGCCGGGTTCCCCCCATGGCGCGCTGTGCCCACGACGCCTGGACTGGCTGGCCGAGCGCCTGGCCGAACAACCGGGACGCCCCACCCTGATCGCCATGCATCATCCGCCTTTTGACAGCGGCATCGACCATATGGATGCCATCGGACTGCTGGAGGGACGCGCAGAACTGGAGGCCATCGTGGCAGCCTTTCCCAACATCGAGCGGATCATCTGCGGCCACCAGCATCGCACCGTATTCCGGCGTTTCGGCGGTACGCTCGCCTCGATCTGCCCGTCGCCCGCCCATCAGGTCGCGCTGGACCTGCGACCCGACGGCCCTTCCGCATTCATCCTGGAGCCTGCCGGCTTTCACCTGCATCTCTGGCGCGGCAGTGCGCTGGTATCGCATGTCGCCGTGCTGGGCGAGCATGCCGGCCCCTATCCTTTCCATGAAGACAACGGCCAGTTGATCGACGACTGAGACAGCAGGCCCGGTATCAGGCAATCCGGCTAAAACGCACCACGCCATCGGCATCCTGCCGCCGACTCAAGACCCCTTCGAAATACAGGGCATGCAGGTGGGCCAGCGCCTCGCCCATGGCAAACGTCAACTGGTGCAGGTCAAGCTCACGCCGGAACAATACCGGCACGATGTCGGCCGCGCTGCACGGCTCGGCGCAGGCCTCCACCACCTCCTGCAGGCGTGCCGCATGATGCGCGCGCTGCTGGGCAATGCGCTCGTGCACGCCGATGAAAGGCCGACCATGCGAAGGCAGCACCCGCGCATCTGCCGGCAGAGCATGGTAGCGATCCAGCGACATCAGGTAGAGCGGCAGCGGATTGCCTTCGGGCTCGTGGCTGAACACGCTGACGTTGGTGGAAATGCGGGGCAGGACCATGTCGCCGGAAATCAGTACATTCAGGTCGGCGCTGTACAGGGAGATATGTTCCGGTGCGTGGCCATAGCCGATGATGACCCGCCAGTCACGGCCGCCGATCCTCACCAGGTCGTGATCCATCACGCGCACGAACGAGGCCGGCACCGACGGCACCAGATCCGGGTAATAGCGCGCCCGCTGGCGGATCTTGTCGAGCGCCTCGGGATCGCGCAGGCCATGCCGGGCGAAATGGTTCACCGCAGCCTGCCCGGTCGGCCCGCCCAGCCCCTCATCACCGGCAGCAGACCACAAGCAGGCCACGGCATAATCGGTCATGCTGGTCCAGAGAGGTGCCTGCCAGCGCGCGCAGATCCAGTCGGCCAGCCCGATATGGTCGGGATGCATGTGCGTGACCAGGACACGCAACACCGGCAGGCCCTGCAGTTCGTCACGAAAAATGCTTTCCCATTGCGCCTTGACGGTATCGCGGCTGATGCCACAGTCGATCACCGTCCACCCTTCCCGCCCATCGATCTCGTCGCGCAGCAGCCAGGCATTGACATGGTCCAGCGCAAACGGCAACGGCAACCGTATCCAGCGTACGCCGTCAGCTACTTCATGTGCCGTACCCGGTGCGGGCAGAAAATCGCCCAGCGGATAACCGAGCGCCTGTTCCTGATGATTCATGATGCTTGTCCCCTGTCGTTATCTGTCTGTTTGTCAGCGGACTATCTTATCCCGGATATTTACCCGAATACGACCCTTCACAATCTATCAAGCGTGACCCGTACCCCTGCTGCGACAACTTGCCTGGCCCAGGCAAAAAGAGCCGAATCGCCCAGCATCGCCCTGAATGCCTCGACCTCGGCAGGACTGTTGCACCACACATTGCCGCTTCCAATCGAAGGGGTATCTGCCGTTTCCGCAAACCGGAATGTGATCGAAAGCTGGGTCATGGAGTCTGCGGCTTCGTCAGGATCCTCGAGATCCAGCATGATTTGCCGGGTCAGATCCAGTTCGACATGACCTCCTTGTCTGCTCCACTGATAGAGCAGCATGTCGCCATCTTCTTCGATATTCGTCTGGTCAATCCGTTCGGAAACATAGAGCCGGATGAAAAAATCGAAAACCCCGGCGATATCTTTGTCCGCCAGGGCCGGACACGCCGTGACGCCTTCCTGGATGCTTGCGATGCTGCTCATGAGTTTCCCGAAAACGTCCCATCGAGGTAGAGCCAGACGCCCCCGATACACTCGAAGCGACTGGTTTCATGCAGCCGGTCAGCCCGACCCTGCAGGCGGCTGCGCGCCACGAACTCGACCGTGGCATGGGTATCATCCTGGCGCTCGTACCGTTTCACCTGCAGCCCCAGCCACTTGAGTCCGGGCGGATTGGGTTCCAGTGCCGACGGGCGGGTATCGGGATGCCAGGTATCCAGCAAGTAGGGCAGATCATCGAGCACGAACGCACTGTAGCGCGACCGCATCAGCGACTCGGCATCCGGTGCCTGCAGCCTCAACGGTCCGGCATGCCAGCGGCCACAGCAGCGGGCATAGGTCTGGGAACTGCCGCACGGGCAGGAAGAATCGGGCATGGCATGGCTCGGGTCGATGAATATCGAACGCAGTATAGCCACACCCAACCGGTAGCGTCCGTCCCAAGCCGCAGCAGTGCCCCAGCCCCGAAGAGGAAAGCTAGAAAGAATACCTGGCCGTCAGAAGCCAGCTTCTCGGCTCGCCCAGCAGGTTGCCATTCCCCGGATAACTGATCGAACGGTAGTAATTCCTGTCGAACACATTGAGCACGTTGAGCTGGAAATCCAGGTTGCGATTCGGACTGTAGCCGGCCATCAGGTTAACGATGCCATACCCCGACTGGCGTACGGTCGCTTCGCCCGACACAGTACTGTGCGTCCGCCCCTGGATGCGTGCCGACGTCCCGATGCGCCAACCTGCCAACGCGCCATCGAAGGTATACACCGTGGATAACGTCAGCAGGTGCTTCGGCGTAGTCGTCCCATAGCGCAAACCCGCCTGCCCTGCGGTCGAATCTTCCAGGTATTTCGCCGTCACATAGGCATAGCCGGCGAACACGCGCCAATTGTGGGTGACATTGCCGGACAGCTCGGCCTCGAAACCCCGGCTTCTCACCTCGCCCGCAGCCGCATAGCAAGAGATGGCCGTATTCGAGCAAGCTGTCTGCGGTAGTGCATTGGGCAGGTTGGTCTGGTTAATCTGAAATACCGCCAGACTGGCATTGAGGCGGCCATCCAGGTATTCGCCTTTGATCCCCACTTCGTAATTCGTCCCCTCGACGGGATCAAGAAGTCCGCCCCCCGCAGACGTATAGTTCTGCGGCTTGAAAATACCGGTAACGGAACCATAGACCGTGTATTGATCGTTCAAGTCATAGGTCAGTGCAGCATAGGGTGTCAGCTTGCCATGCTCCGTATAGCGCGTTTCGCCCACATAGGTGCCGCTGCGGATGAGATTGTCGTAGGTATACCAGCTCAATCGCCCCCCCAGAAACAGGTTGAGCGGATCAGACAAACTGAATTTGGCCGTGGCATAGCCGCCATACTGGATTTCCTTGCTCTCGCGGCCCCACACCATGTCCCATACCGGATCGGGTGCCTCAACAGAAGCCGCCCAGTCAGCCGGATCGAAGGCATACGGATAACCCGTCGTCACCCATCCTCCCGGGCCGTCATCCTCGACCTTGCGCCGGTGATTGGCCCCTACCGCCAGTTGGTGACTTCGCCCGGCCAGCTCGAACGGTCCCGAAGCGCGCAGATCCAGGGCGGTCTGGCGATGCTGGTAGTGATATTTCCCCGTGTTGTAGAACATCGTATCATCAGCCTGCCGCGCCAATAGCGAAGTACCCGCCATATTCAGCTTGCCCTCCAGCCACGATCCCTTCAGTTCAATCTTCCAGCCATTGTCGAAGGCATGCGTCACTTCGGCAAAGGCCTGCGTGTTCTCCTTGTTCCAGTACGACCAGTAGGGTGACGCGCGGACATTACGGTCGAAGTCATAGAAAGACCCATCGGCACGGGTCGGCAGACCATTCCAGTCCGCGCCAGGATTGTCTTCCCTATTGTGATACCCCCCCAGCGTGACCGTAGTGCGATCCGTGATGTCAGCCTCCAGAATGCCATAGAAAAGGCGACGCTCACGACTGTAGCCCGACGTGAACGTATCGCTGTCGCGCAGCGTCGTCACCACCCGCCCTCGCAACGTACCTGCCTCGTTCAGCGGGCCACCGGCATCCAGCGTCGTACCACGATTGTGCCAACGGCCATACGATGCAGCGACAGAACCGCGAAAATCGGCCGTAGGACGCTTCTTGACCAGATTGATCGATGCAGACGGATTGCCCGCCCCCTCCAGCAGCCCCGTGGCCCCGCGCACAACCTCGATCCGGTCATAGAGATCCAACGTGCCCGAACCCAGCACATCGTCATCATGACCCATCGCCAAACCATCGATCATGATATTGCTGACGCGGAACCCGCGAGCGTTGTACCCGTTACGCTCGCTGGCCGTCGAGGTAACCGTCATGCCGGTCGTGTAGTTGAGTGCATTTTCCACCGTCGTCATGCTGTTGTCGGTCATACGGTCACGGGTCACCACGCTGACCGATTGCGGCGTTTCGCGAATCGACAGGGCCAACGGCGTGGCCGTGCTCATCAGGCCCGTCGTGTAGGAGCCCGAGCCTTCGGTCACCTCTTGCTGCCCGCGCACTGTCACAGCCTCCAGCGCCTGAACATCCTGCCGGGGACGCCTGCGCAGCACATAGCCGCCATCCCGGTTGCGAACCGCCTCGAGCCCCGACCCGGCCAGCAGCACGGCCAGCCCACCGGCAACGTCATAACGACCCGACAGCGCAGGGCCAGGCAGGCCGGCAGTCAACGCGCCATCGATCGCCAGGGCGATGCCTGATTCGGCAGCAAAACGATTCAGCACCTGATCCAGTGTCCCCGCCTCGATACCGTACTGCCGCATGCCGTCCTGCCCCGCTACCACCGGCTGCGCCTGTACGGCACCAGGCCATGCCGTCGCCCCAGCCAGTACGATACCGGTCCCTACCAGCATGTGCGCCAGCCGCACCGAGCGCTGCCGATGCCTGCCGGACACACTGTCCGCCCTGTTCTTTTCCTGACTCATTTCGTTGCCTCGTTCCCGTTGAAAATCGACCCTCACCACGATGAGGTCTCATCTCTTTCCCGAACGAGAATGAAAAAGTGCTACGGCCGCGTGACCGTCACCCAATAAGGTGTGCGAAACACCACCTTGACCGGCAGGGCCTGGGCCAGCATGGCCAGCGTGCGATCGGTATCGTCGAGCGGATAGACACCCGACACGATCAGCTCCGCGACATCCGGATCGCATCGCACGAAACCACTTCGATAACGCGCCACTTCCGCCAGGAAGGTATCCAGCGTCATCCGTTCCGCAATAAGCTGTCCCTGCGTCCAGGCCGGGCGCGGCTGCACCAGTGCGATATCCTGCTGGACGGCATGACGATCGAAGCGCATCTGCCGGCCCGCCTCGAGCCGGGTCGCTGCCCCCTCGGCCAGCCCGCCTGGTCGGACTTCGACAGCCCCTTCGTAGACCGCCACCCGAATACCCTCGTTTTCCTGCGCGACCTCGAAGCGCGTGCCCAGCGCCCGAATCGTGCCATAGTCGGTTTCCACCACGAAAGGCCTGGGCAGCGCATGGGTATCGGGTGCTGTCACAATGAAAATCTCGCCACTGCGCAGCAGCAGACGCCGAGCAGCCGCGTCATAGATGACGTCGAGTGCGCTCGCGGTATTGAGCACGACTTCGCCACCATCGGCCAGGCCAACCCGGGTGCGCTCGCCACGCCCACTCCGATATTCGGCCACCATCGTGCGCCACGGCACAACGTGCCCGCCCAGGGTCACCACGCCACCCACGCCCAGTCCCAGCAACAGGCTGCGCAGCAACGCACGCCGTTCGCGTCGGCGGCGCCCGCCCGCTCCACGCAAAACATCCGCCAGCAATGCACGATCCGGTGCCTGATCCAGCGTAGCGTCGTGCAGCAGACCATTGATGCGCTGCACCTGCTGCCAGGCCCCGGCGTGCCCTGGCTGTGCCAGCCACTGCTCGAATGCCCGACGCTCGACAGCACTCATTTCGCCGGACCAGTGCGTGACCAGCCAGTGCAAAGCCTGCTCATGCAAGTCGAGTGCTGCAGAAGGCAACGATGCCGCCGCCTCCGGTCTGTTGCGGGACGTCATGCCAATGCCGCGCAGCAGGCCTGGGCAGCCTGGAACATGTATTTACGTACCGTTGCCACGGCAATCCCCTGGCGAGCCGCAATGGCGCTATAGGTCAGCCCGTCGAACTGGGACAGCAGGAAAACCTCCCGCACCCTGCCCGGCAGACTGTCGAGCGCACGATCGACCTGCATCAACGCCTCGATGATCAGGGCGCGGTACTCGGGTGATGGCGCATGCGCATCGACCCGGCAGGCCAATGCCTCCAGGTAGGCAGCCTCGATCTGCCGGCGACGAAACAGATCGATTGCCAGCCCCTTGGCAATCTGGGTCAGGAACGCACGGGATTGTCCTGCCGGCGGCAGGCGGCCCGAGCCGATCAGCCGGACGTAGGTATCCTGCGCCAGGTCTGCCGCGTCCTGCCGGTTGCCCAGCCGGCCCTGCAGCCACCCCTGCAACCAGCCATGATGGCGCACATAGAGATCAGCCACCGTAGTGGCACTGGGGCCAGGCGATGATGAGGAAATTTCGGGAGACGACATATCCGGCGCGTCAAGAGAGGAAAGCGCATTCGCAAACAGGAATGCATATCAGGCCGGATTATAAACAGGTTGTGCCAGTTCGACCCGGTTTCGTCCACCGGCCTTGCCGCAGTAGAGGGCTGCGTCGGCCTGTTGCATGGCCTCTTCCAAATCCTCTGCACGGGCGAAGGCATGGGACACCCCAACCGTGATCGTGCACAGCAGGGGCTGCGCGACACCCGATATTCTCAGTGCCTGGGCTTCAATAGCAACACGCAGGCGTTCCGCCAGTTGCATCACCCCCGCCAGGTCGCCCTCCAGGCAAATGACCACAAACTCCTCCCCACCGATACGGCCAACCAGATCACCACGACGCACGGTAGCGCCCAGCACCTCTGCAACATGGCACAGCACCGTATCTCCGACCTGATGTCCATGGGTATCGTTGATGCGTTTGAAATGATCCACATCGACAATCAGCAAATAGGCTGGCGTAGCCTCGCGGGCGTTGAAATGCTGCTTCAGCGCATCCGTCAGGCCCCTGCGGTTAAAGAGCTGGGTCATGGGATCGCGGGCCGCGATGTTGCGCAGTTCATCGGTCAGACGCCGCAGCACCAGCCAGATAATCGAGGGCGGCAGTACCGTGGCCAGCGATGACATGTAGATGTAGAACACCTTTTGAAAGGTGCCATCCATCTGCAGTGCATCCAGGCCCCCCTCCAGCAGTTTCATGAACTTGAGCGCATTCAATACGCAGATGCCGCTGATCAGCACTGCAAAAAACACCATTTCCCCATAGAGATCCCTGGCAAATGTACGTATGCCATAGATCACGGTCATGACCATCACGAAGAACAGCAACGCCGACATACCTGACAGCATCGCGTAACGAGCCACCGGCCCCAGGCTCCACTGCACCAGGACCTGGGCGGCTCCGTACGATACCGAGAAGATCAACAATGGGTGCCACAACGGAACCGAGTATCCGAAAAAGCGCATGGCTCCCAGCCAATACGCAACCGGAGACGCAAGCGAGAACGTATGATTGACCACGCTCATCAGGCTCCAGGCCGGCCCTCCTTCAAGCAGTTGCAGCACATAGGCCAGACCCAGCAACAGATTGCCCATTGCAAAGTAGTCCATCCCCATCTTCTTGCCATGCAGGCGCTTGCTGATCAGCAAGAACATCACCGCAAAACACAGCAGGTGTGCGCATAGCATGCCGACAAGAACGGTTGCAACCATGTTGATCAAGGGGATAGGAATCAGGAGCTGGATTTTCGCATAGAAGAAGCTTTGGAGATCAGGCCAACACCCATGATCATGCTCAGAGAAGCCTTGAACAGAATGATATTCAGAATGCAATTCGGGCTACACGGTCGCGTATCTCTCCTTCCGATCCGGCGGTCGCCTCCTGCGCCTCGTCCTGCTTAACCGTGACATACAGCACATGGCCATCAGGATTAAACGCCAGGCTATTCGGCTGCCCGCCCAATGTCAGTACCCGCAGCACCCTGCCGGTATCGATATCGTATTCTGCCACCGATCCCGACTCGCGCAAGGCGACATACAGGCGCTGCTGGGCTGCCGCCAGCAACATCCCGACCGGACCGCTACGCGCCGGCATTTCCAGCAGGAAATGTCCTGTCTGGACATCGACCGCCACCACCCGATTGCCTGCTCCCTTTGTCATATAGGCCGGCACCCAGGTCTTGCGCATTTCCTCAATGAACGCCAACCCCTGATCGACCATGAACAATCGCCGCGCCTTGTGATCGAACACAAGATTCAACGGCTGATCCACGTCGAGTTCCCGCTGCTGTCGCAAAGCCAGAGTGTCTGCATCGAACTCGAACAACTGCCCCTGCAAATTAGACACAAAAACGCTGCGGCCATCGATATCCAGCGCAATGCCTGTCGCCACGAACCCCAGTCCCGGCAAGACCCGCTCCACAGCCTGTGTGCCGAGATCCACGACATACAGCGCGCTGTCATCGAACCATAGCCCGGGCATGAACAACCGACCGGTCACCGTATCGACAACCATTTCCCGGAAATGGTGCGGCAAACGCCCCATGCCATCCGCTGTTCGTACAGGCTCCGCCAACCTGATGGTTGCGCGTACCCCCCCCTGATCAATATCCACCACCGAAACAGCAGCATCCAGGCTATGCCCGACATACAACCGTCCGGACGCATCGTCCAGCGCCAGCCCGAAGCCCCGCAGTGGCAATGTAATCGTGGACTGCACGGCCAATGTCACCGGATCCAGCCGCAACACGCGTGATACGGCATCCGGCGCATGCCTATCCCCGGCCGAGACAACAAAAACGGCATCCTGCCGCTCGCTGTACACCAACTCGTACAACCCCTGTGCCAACACGCGCTGCGTCACCGTGCCGCTCCCAGCCATCTCCTGCCCATGTCCGGCCATCTGCGCGGCACAGCCACCCAGCCACATGACCGAACACAACCACAACACACTCCATGCAACACGCATCGTTTTCTCCTGTCCGCCCATGCCGGACTATCCGTTATATGCAAATCCCTCGAGGCTGCGCCACAGTCGACCGGGTACGAAGCACACCCAGCCACACGAGCCACGCACCCAGCACCAACAACACTAAATCCACACACCAGGACGGCATGGAAGACGTCCATGGCCGTCCCCACAGCCATGCCATATCCGACCATCCAGCCAGCACCAGACACGACCCCGTCCAGACACTCTGTCTGTACAGGCCGTAATATGCACACCACCCCGGACGCAACAACGCCAATAGCAGCCAGCATATCCAGCAGCTCCAGAACACCCAGGTCTGCATCTGTGGCCCAATCGATATTGCTGCCGGCAAACTGCTCGCCAGCAGCAACGTCGACCAGCCTGTCACCAGCCCGCCACAGCTGCCCACCAGCCAAGCCTGAAATCGCAGCACATCCGCCCCTTGGGCCTGCCTGCGCCGCAGCCAAAGAAACAGCCCGCTGGCAACGAGCACAGATGCCGACAATCCTGCCAATGCATACAGCAGCGTCACTGCGCCCCCTCCGTAGCGCGCAAAATGCAGCGGCTGGATCGCGGCGAATGCCTGCAACCAGAAACCACGCCCGCTCACGCTGTCGTGGCGCAATGGCAGCGCATCCGACAGCCGGTAGTGATCTCGCTCGAATACTGCCGTACTGAGCAGGCCAGCACGCACCCCCGCCACCGTCACAACAGCATCGCCCCCTGTCTCGGGCCGGACATCAAGCAGCTGCGGTCGGCTGCCAGGATAGTCACGCTCGTGACGCCGCAGCACGGCATCCAGGCCTCCCCGCACAGCGCTGCCTGGTGCCAGCAGGCTGTCACCCTCCCTTATCGCCGAGGGTGGAGCAGGCATCAGCTCCTGCATGGTCTGCCGTACACCGCCCTCATGCACAAAACGCGCCAGCGTGACTGTCCCCAATGCCCCCAGCCCCGATAACACTCCCGTCAGAGCGATCAGCAGCCACATCGGCAACAACCATAGTCCCAGCCAGCGATGGAGGTCGCCCAGCAATACGCGTAGCCCCTGCCGCCAACGGATACGCCACAGCATGCGACCATGCCTGGGATGCAATACGATGCCCCCCACCACCAACGCCAGCAACGCAAAACCAAACAGGCTGACCAGGATGCGCCCTGGGAACTCCAGCAAGAGATGGCGATGCAATTCAGTTGGTAATCGTGCCAGTACGCCACGGTCCGGTTCCAGGCGTCGCAACCCTGAGCTATCCAGCCACACCTCGTCATCTGGCTTGTCACGATGAGCCGATGCTTCCCGAACAGCCACATAACGCGTCAGTGTCGTCGGCAGCACGATACTGTATGGCGTGTTTCCGTCCAGCGTCAGCCACCCCATGGCCTGTGCATGGGCCAATACCCTGTCCACTTCGCGTACCTGCACAAGCGGCCCCTGTGCACTCCGTGCTTCCCTATAGGACAGTATGTCCTTGAGCAGGGCCAACGTTCCGGAAAAACAGAGCACAAACAACATGCCACCGCAGACCAGGCCAACCCAGCCATGAATGGCAAACAGTTGCTTGCGAAGGCGTGGCAAAACACACCCGCACACTGTCAGACCCCATGCCAATACCCCCAGGAAGATGCCGGCGTACAAACGATTCGTCCCTCGCATATCGGGGTAAAGCAACGCAACGGCAACCGCGACTGCCACCCCGATGATGCCACCGCCACACAGGGCCGCCAGCCAGCGGCCCATGCCACGCCAACACACCTCAATACTCCGCCCGCAACGTCAGCATGACGCTGGCCGGCTCACCATAGCGATTGTTCCAGGCCGGGCTGAACAGCCCCTGGTAGTAACGACGGTCAAACAGATTGTTGATATTGAGCGCCGCCGACACTTGCTTGTCGATTTGCCAACCCAGCCGCATATTGACCAGCGCATAGCCGCCCTGGCGCAACGTCACCCCGCCCGACTCCACCGTGTAGGCACTCTGCGCCTGCATGCCCAGGCCGATACTCCAGCGTCGCTGCTGCCAGGGCAAGGTATAGTGGGTCCATATCCGGACGATGTGCTTGGGGGTAAAACTGGCAAACGGCTGCCCCTGCGACGAAGCATCGCGAAGATATTCCGTCGTATTGAAGGTATAGCTGGCAGACACGCCCAGATTTCGGGACAGGCGTCCATCGATCTCGGCCTCCACGCCACGGCTTTCAACCTCGCCGTCTGCAATGTAGTAGCAGACCGGACCGGCGCAAGGATGTGCCGGATCCTGTTGGGCACGATTTTTCTGGCGCAGCTTGAATGCGGCCAGAGACACGTTCAACAGGCCCTCTGCCAGCTCTCCCTTCACGCCCAATTCGTATTGCGTGCCTTTCATGGGGTCCAGCAACGCACCTTCCCAGGTTGTCTGTGTCTGCGGCTGCAGCACTTGGGCATAGCTGGCATACAGCGACCACTCTGGTGTGACGTCATAGATCAGCCCGCCATAAGGGGTGAACTTGTGATCGACCTTGGCACGCGCCGCCGACGTTTTCTGCTCCCACTGGCTGACACGCCCGCCCGCCACCAACGTCCAATCGTCTGAGATACTGAAACGGCCCACGCCATAGACCCCAGACTGCGTGACCCGCGTCGGGCCGCGCGAGGCATAGCTCCCCACATCCGGCTCAGCCACGCTGCCAGGATCCCAGTCAAAGATATCGACGGGCGCATTGACTGCACTCAAGAAAGGAGCCGATAGCTGTTCGGTCCGGGTACGCTGTCGATTGAAACCGATCGTCGCATCATGCTGCCGCCCCAACAAGGCAAATGGCCCGCTGATATAGCCGTCGATACTGGTCTGGCGATTCTCGAAACGATATGTCCCTCCCGACAACCTGGGGCCCATCCCTGTGGCCGGATCGACTGCGCCGTTGGCACCCGCATATTTGAGATCAGCATCCCCGGTCAGATGGTTGAAAGCCAGCTTGGCGCGCCAACCGTTGTCAAACGCGTGTTCCAGGTCAGCAAAAAAGCGGGTATTGTCCCAGTCAAACCGATCCCAATCGACATCCAGATAGGTCGAACGCGGCAACCCGATATCCCCCCCATCTTTGTAAAACGGCACGCCAGCCATATTGGTCACAGACCGGATATGCTGACGATGAAAGCCCGCGGACAACGTAGTATCGGAAGCCAGATCGAAAGCAGCCACGCCATAGGCATTGGTCGATTTCTGTTCTGCCACCCGGTAGAAAAATCCCCGGTCTTCATGGCTGAGCACCAGCCGCGCACGCAAACGCCCCTCTGTATCGAGCGGGCCACCGATATCGGTCTCGGCACGATAGCGATCCCAACTGCCTGCGCCGAGGCTACTGTTCCAGAGGAATGTCTGCGGTGCCTTCTTGGGCACCAGGTTGACCGTTGCCGCCGGGTTGCCCATCCCATGCAACAGGCCGTTGGCACCACGCAGGATTTCTACCCGTTCGTACATGGCCATATCCTGCGGTGCGCTGGCAGTCTGTCCCATCAAAACAGGCACGCCATCCTGCTGGAACGCATCGACGGCAAATCCGCGCGCATAGTAGCCTGTCGTCAGGCCGACATAGGGTCGCACAGTAATACCCGGTGCCTGCTGCATGACATCATCCAGACTCTGCAGGTTCTGTTCCTGCATTCTCTGCGCGTTGATGATGGTCACCGACTGAGGCGTTTCCCTCAGGCTTTGTCCGGTCTTGAACAGGCTGGCTCCCGCTTGCGTCTGTCCTCTGACCGTCACAGGTGATAACGTGGATACCGCAGACCCATGGCTCTCGTCCTGCACGCTATCGCTACCATTATCCGGCTGCACTCCGGCGGCAGTTGCCGCACCGGCCCAGGCCGCATATACGATGACCAGCATCGTGCGGCACGCCGTCTCCCATGGCCTGGCACCGACCCTGTCCTGTTGCTTCTGAATCATGATTCCTGTCCGATCGAAAATTTAGATCAATTCTAGGAATCATTTGCTTTAGCAAATAACGGTTGCCGCCAGATTTCTGGCGATTGCGGCTCAGTATTTCCGAATGTTCCTGGGAGATATCCCGAAACGCTGGCGAAACGCCTTGCTGAAATGAGAGTCGGTATAACCGCAGCGCCACGCCACCTCGGACACGCTCATGCCACGCGAAACCAGTAACCGATAGGCCTGCTGCAGCCTCTGCTCGCGCACGAAGTCGTACACCGAACAACCATACTGCATCCGAAAGCCTGCCGTCAGCCGACTGACACTCAAACCGGCCTCGCGTGCCAGGGTGGGAAGTGAAGGCGTTTCCATCAGTTGCGCCAGCAGCCGGTCGCGCACTTGTTGCAGTCGGTTTGCCTCTCGTACCGATATCGCAGTATCCGGCCTCCGCACAGTACCCGCCGACACCAAATCAGCCAGCAGCAGCGCCACCATTTCCAGCCCCTTGCCAATGCGATAAAGCTCACCGCTGGCACCGTCCAGGGGACACGACATAACCTGGCGGCCGAGCGCCTGCATCGTGTGGCTGGCATGGCCACCCAGCACCCACATCGAGGCCGGGACATTGCGATAGCCACCTTGCCGCTGCCGTAACTGCTCCAGATCGTCTACCAGCAACCGTTCCGAAAGCGCCTGCGGCAAGCGGATGACCACATAATCCAGGCTGTTCTGTCCGCAAAAGCGATTCCATTCTTCGAATGGCTGCTCACTGAAGCACAGCTGGAATGCAGGACCGCTGACCTGTCGCGCTGCCGAACCCGGCAACACACTCTCCAGGCTGCCACCCAGCAGCAAGGCTAATTTCAGCCCCGCACCATTTTGCTCCTGCACGGGCGCGCGCAGGCCGGGCGACAAGGAGCCAGCATTAAGCACCATGCCCATCAGCCCATCCGCATCACGACTGCCTTTTTTATCGGACTGCGCCAGCATCTCCTCTCCACCCCGACAAAATGATTGATACGCGTTCTCTTTTGATGATTCTACAATATCGCTGCTACCACAAAGTCATCCCACAATAAAAACCCCGGCTGCCTCCAGGCAAGCCGGGGTATGGTGCCACGCGAGCGTGACAGCCAACTATCAGGCGTTCAGATCCAGCACCACACGGCCATTGATCTGCCCGGCATGCATGCGCTTGAAAATATCATTGACGTTTTCGAGACGATCCGCCGTGACCGTGGCCTTGACCTTGCCCTCACCCGCAAACTCGAGCGACTCCTGCAGGTCGAGACGCGTACCGACGATAGAACCGCGCACAGTAGTGCCATTGAGCACCATATCGAAGATCGACAGCGAGAAATCACCCGGCGGCAGGCCGTTGAGGGCGATGGTGCCGCCGCGCCGGGTCATGCCCATGGCCTGCTGAAAGGCAATGGGAGAAACCGCCGTGACCAGTGCGCCGTGCACACCACCGATTTCCTTCTTGAGATACGCAGCAGGATCGGTATTGCGGGCGTTGACTGTGACTTCTGCGCCCAGCGAACGGGCCAATGCCAGCTTGCTGTCGTCCACGTCCACCGCAGCCACATTCAGGCCCATGGCACGTGCATACTGCACGGCCACATGACCCAGGCCACCGATGCCCGAGATCGCCACCCACTGTCCTGGCTTGGCCTCCGTCATTTTCAGGCCCTTGTAGACCGTCACGCCAGCGCAGAGGATAGGTGCAATTTCGACAAAACCGACATTGTCAGGCAGCTTGCCGACATAGTCGGCTGCCGCCAGCGCATATTCGGCGAAACCGCCATTGACTGAATAGCCGGCGTTTTGCTGGCTCTCGCACAGCGTTTCCCAGCCGCCCAGGCAATGCTCACAATGGCCGCATGCCGAATACAGCCAGGGAATGCCGACCCGGTCGCCTTCCTTCACGTGCGTCACGCCTGCGCCCACCGCCACCACGTGACCCACGCCCTCGTGGCCCGGGATGAACGGCGGGTTCGGCTTGACCGGCCAGTCGCCCTCGACCGCATGCAGGTCGGTGTGGCACACACCGCACGCCTCGATCTTGACCAGGATATCACCCGGTCCCGGACGTGGCACCGTGACTTCCTCGATCTGCAGTGGTTGGCCGAAAGTGCGCAGCACTGCCGCTTTCATGGTGGTCTGCATAAAACGTCTCCTTGGATGCAATCAGAAAAAGCCCAGGGCGTTGGGGCTGTAGCTGACCAGCAGGCACTTGGTCTGCTGGTAGTTCGACAGGGCCACCTTGTGGGTCTCGCGGCCAATGCCGGAATGCTTGTAGCCACCGAAGGCCGCATGCGCCGGA
>NZ_JBEFDG010000085.1:0-6356 GCF_040137905.1 Corticimicrobacter sp. | reverse complement strand
GCAAAGCGCAGGGACCCAGCCACATTATCCCGTTCATCAGGCAGGCCTCCCGGCGGGTTGAATACGCAATCATTACCCCCCTCCCCCCAATTCACCTGCGAGCAGCATCCCTTTTATGCTATGTTTGCGCCTGATATGTTTTTCCCACGCACTTTAAGTCGAGCGTCTGCTCCCATGAATCACTTTTTCGCCCGCGTTTCCTTCCGTCCCCTGGCAGCGGGACTGCTGATCGGCTGCCTGGCACTGACCGGTTGTTCGTCCGGCAAATGGGGCTTCCCCTACAAGGCCGGCGTCCAGCAAGGCAACTGGATCACCAAGGAACAGGTCGATCTGCTGCGTACCGGCATGACGCGTGCGCAGGTTCGCTTCGCACTGGGCAGCTCCACGCTGACCAGCGCGCTGCACGCAGACCGCTGGGAATATCCGTACTATTACCAGCCGGGCTACGGCGAGGCACAACACCGCATTTTCACCGTCTGGTTCGAAAATGACGTGCTGGTGCGCTGGGCCGGCGACCCCCAGCCTGAACTGGAACCCTTCCAGCAGGCCAAGGAAGACGAAAAACTGGAAAAAGCTGCCGAAGAGGCCGCCGAGAACCAGTAAACACAAGGATTCTGCTATGCGTATCGCCATTGCTGGCGCCAGCGGCCGCATGGGCCGCATGCTGATCGAGGCCGTTCTGGCCGATCCCGAACTGACCCTGGCCGTGGCGCTCGACCGCAGCGGCAGCCCGGCACTGGGCCAGGATGCCGGTGCCTTCCTGGGCCAGCGCACCGGGGTGCTGATGACCGACGACCTGTCGGCACTGGCCAACGCCGACTGTCTGATCGATTTCACCCGCCCCGAAGCCACCCTGGCTCACCTGCCGGTCTGTGCCGCACATGGCGTGCGCATGGTGATCGGCACCACGGGTTTTGACGAAGCCGGCAAGCAGGCCATCCAGGCCGCCTCCGAACGGACCGGGATCGTCTTCGCCCCCAACATGAGCATCGGCGTCAACGTCACGCTCAAGCTGCTCGAAACGGCCGCGAAGCTGCTGGACGATGGCTACGATATCGAGGTCTTCGAGGCACACCACAAGCACAAGGTCGATGCGCCTTCCGGCACGGCCATCAAGATGGGCGAAGTCATCGCCGCTGCGCGTGGCGAAAAACTCGAAGACGTGGCAACCTGGACCCGCCATGGCCTGACCGGCCCGCGCGAGCAGGACACCATCGGGTTCTCGGTCGTGCGCGGCGGAGATATCATCGGCGACCATACCGTCTTCTTCTGCGGTACCGGCGAGCGCATCGAAATCAGCCACCGCTCGGGCAGCCGGGCCGGCTACGTACAGGGCAGCCTGCGCGCCGCCCGTTTCCTGCAGGCTCATCAGAACGGCCTGTTCGACATGCCTCAGGTGCTGGGCTTCTGACCTCGGGCACCGCCCGACCGCCAATACCCGCGCCGTAAAGTCTTGCGAGCCAGGCACGCAAGACTTTGCCCCTGATGCGGGCCAGCCCAGGCCCTGCCAACGCACCTGCGCTTCCCGCAGCGATCCGGTTCCACCCTCACACAGAGGACATGACCTTGCGCAAATTTCTTCTGCTGCTCCTGATGGGACTGTGTTCCGTGATGTCTGTGGCGCAGGCCGCAGAGGCGACACGACCTCTGGAACCCATCAACCGCACGAGTCCCCGCGACACCTACCAGTCCTTCCTGGCGGCGGTGCAACGCCTGGAGCACGACTATGCGGCCTACGTGGCCGACAAGAACAACGCCCAGGTACCGCAACTGCGCCGCGACCTGCAGCGCATCCGCAATGTAATGGACCTGGAAAACCTGCCGCCGGCCACCCGTGCCAAGATCGGCAATGCGGCCACCGGCTACCTGTACGACATCCTGGCCCGACTGCCCCCCCTGGACCCAGGCAGCATTCCCGGCCCGGCCGAGGACGGCACCCTCGACGAACAGAAGTTGCCCAGCCGCTGGACCATTCCCGGCACGGATATTCAGATCGCCCGCATCAGCGATGGCCCCAATACAGGTGAATACCGCTTCACGCCGGAGAGTATCCAGCATCTGCGCGAGTATTACTTCAGCATTGTCGATCAGCCAGTCCTGAACTCCAGGATCTATCCGTTCCTGCACCGGACGCAGATCAATGCCACCGGGCCGCTGATTCCGGATGCGCTGGTCCTGGGCCTGCCCGAGCCCCTGACCGGAACCTATTATTTCGACGCCCCGCTCTGGAAAATCCTGGCTGTCGTCATCGTCATCCTGGGCGCGCTGCTGGTCGCCGCACTCTGGGCGGTGACGGCCGTGCGCCTGTCCCGACGCGCCTCGCTGGTCGGACGCCGCTGGTGGCAACTGACCATTCCCCTGGCCATCCTGGCGCTGTTTTCTTTCAGCGAATGGTTCATCGTTGTCCAGATCAACCCGGCCGGCCTGTTCGCCACCTCGGAAAGCATTTTCGTATCCGTGGTGTCATACCTGACCTGGGCCTGGGCGGCATGGCGATTCATCTACTTCATCGTGGATGCCATCATCAGCTCGCCGCGCATTCCGGAGAACAGCTACGACGCGCATTTGCTGCGGCTGATCGCCCGCATCGCATCACTTGGCACCGTCTGCATCATCCTCATCAACGGTGCCAACGAGATCGGCATTCCGGCGCTGGGGCTGGTGGCCGGTCTGGGCGTGGGCGGCTTTGCGCTGGCGCTGGCCTCGCAATCCACCATCGAGAACCTCTTCGGTGGCCTGTCCCTGTTCGCCGACCGCCCTTTCCGGGTAGGCGAAAGCATCAAATTCGGCGACCAGACCGCCAAGGTGGAACGCATCGGACCGCGCTCGAGCCGCCTGCGTGCCCGCAATGGCACGCTCTGTACCGTCCCCAATGCCGATCTGGCCAGGATGCACATCGTCAACTATTCGATGCGCTCGCAGTGCTACATGGACCAGCACATTTTCCTGCGCGGGGACAGCCGGCCCGATGCTGTCCGGATCCTGCTGGAGCGCCTGCGCACCCTGCTGCTTGCCGAACCGCTGCTCGAACAGGACAAGGGCTGGCCGACCGTGCGCATCATCGGCACACGGGACGGCCACATCGAACTCTGGGTCCGGGCCAATGTCCTGACGTCGGAGTACAACGTCTTCCTGGAAATCCAGGAACGCATTCTGTTGACCCTGCTGGATATGCTGCGCGAACTTGACCTGAAACTGGGGCGTCCCCTTGATTCCGCAGCAGCCGATATGCCGTCAGAATCCCCTCAAGGCATCGAGACGGCTCCGACTCAAACGACCCGGTAGGGATCACCCTTCCAGGTAGCGCCCCACGAACTGCGTCAGCAACGAGCGCGCCTGGGGCGTATCCTGCAGCGCATTCTCCAGCCCGGCGACGTCCAGGCCCTGCCCCTGCAAGGCCTCACGGCGCACGCCGATGATCGCCCCCAGTTCGACAGCCGTCATTTCCGGGTGAAACTGACTGGACATGGCCCGTTCGCCATAGCGAATGATCTGGTGTGCATCATGATCCGACTCCGCCAACCGCACGGCACCGGCCGGCATGCGCCGCACACTCTGGTAATGCGTCAGTTGCGCCGGGAAGCTCGCCGGCAGGTGTGACAGCACGGGATCGGCCGATGCGCCGGGCAACAAGCTAACCGTGCGCGTCCCGATCTCGATGCCCTCGGGATGATCGGCCACCTCGCCGCCCAGGGCGTGGGCCATCAACTGGTGTCCGTAGCACACCCCCAGCAAGGGAAAATCACTGGCAACGGCTTCACGAATCCAGCCGGCCACGGCTTCACTCCAGGGCGCGCGGTCAGTCACCATCGCCCAGGAGCCGCTGATCACGCCAACGGCATAACGGTTTTTCCAGTCCTGCTGCACCGTTTCACCCTCGAACACGCGCAGCACATCGACCTGCGCGCCTTTCGGCCCCAGCGCCCGCCGGAACCAGTCCGGCACATTGCCGCCAGCGGCCGTCTGCACAGGTGCCGGTGCATCACCGGCCTGCAACAGCAAAACGCGCCGGGTCATGACGCCCTCCGGGCCGACTTGGGACGAAACGCCGCCACGACCTCGGGCCGGGTTTCAGCATACGGCCCGCCGATCAGATCGATGCAATAGGGCACGGCGGCAAACACTCCCGGCACGACCACTGCGCCCTGCTCGTCACGCAGGCCTTCCAGTGTTTCGCGGATCGCCTTGGGCTGGCCCGGCAGATTGAGGATCAGCGCAGCATGGTCATCGGTTTCGCGCAGCACACCCACCTGGCGCGACAGGATCGCCGTCGGCACGAAGCGCAGGCTGATCTGCCGCATCTGCTCGCCAAAGCCGGGCATCTCCCGCGTCGCCACGGCCAGCGTGGCCTCGGGCGTCACATCGCGACGTGCCGGGCCCGTGCCGCCGGTGGTCAGCACCAGGTCGCAGCCCAGTTCATCGACCAGTTCGACCAGCGCCGCCGAAATCCGTGCAGGTTCGTCGGGCACCAGCCTGGACACACACTGGGGTGCGACCGTCAGCGCCTGCGCCAGCCACGACTGCAGCGAAGGAATGCCTTCATCGACATACACCCCTGCCGAAGCCCGATCCGAAACCGAAACCAGACCGACCAGCAACTGGTCGGGATGCGCGCGCGTCAAGCGCTGTGCCTTGCTCATGATGCCCTGCTCCTGAAAATCGTACCTGCGCATTGTACGCAGGCGCAGCCCGCCGCAACAGCTACCCCGCAGCGTCCGTCAGATGCATATGCCCCAATCGGGAGATCAGGCCGGGGCCAGCAGAAAAGCCGCCATCGTCACCACTGAAAACAGCGTGCTCACACCCAGGATGGATGCCATTTCCTGCTCGGCCACATGGTATTGCACGGCCAGGATCACGCAAATGGACGCCGTCGGGATCGCCAGTGTGATGACCGACATGCGCAGGGCATCCGTTTCCATCCCCATCCACAGCCCGATGGCCAGCGCCGCAGCCGGTATCACGACATTGCGGACGACCACCGCCCACGCCACCGTGCGGCTGAGCGCAATGCGATAGGAAAACAGGATCACGCCCGAGGCAAACAGGGCCACACCGCCGGTCGCACCGCCCAGCAATTGCAGGGAGGCCCGGATCTGGCCCGGCAGGCGCACATCCAGTATCAGCAGCACGAAAGCCAGCACGGGTGCCCAGACAATCGGCTCACGCAGGGTCTTGTTGAACATGTCGACCGGCGTATCCTGGGGTTCGTTTTCATCCTCGTTGGCATCCCGGGAGAGAACGAACAGCGTGGCCGGCACCTGCACCAGATTCATGACCAGACCGCACAGTGCCACCGGCGCCGCACTGATGCCGCCATACAGTTCGCCCAGCACCGGCATGCCGACAAAGGGAGCCGCCGGGCCGGAAACAGCCAGCGCCAGCAAAGCCGCTGTCTTGATGTCCCGCCTGAACACCTTGCGTGCCAGCACGAAGACCAGCGCATAGCTGGCCGTCATGCAGATGGCCAGCAAGGCCGCCATGGGCCCCTGCGCCAGCAACTGGGCGCGCTCGATCCCCATCATGCCCGCAAACAAGGTCAGCGGCAGGGCATAGAGCATGACCATGCGATTGAGCACGCCCCCCTGACTGGCATTGAAGTCATGGTGCCAGCCCGCGAAATAGCCAAGGCCCAACGTCACTACTATCGGCAGCAGCGCAGCAACGACGGTATCTATCATGATGCCCCCAGAATTTGGGCAAATTAGGTGAACAACCGGAATCCGGCTGGATGGAACGAGGCCGGCGGAACCGCACGCTTCAGTGGCAGCACACGCGGGAGAACACGCGTTGACGACTTACAGCTCATGAGCCAACGTGTAATGAATAAATAAATATGAAATGCAAAGTTACATAACTCGCCCTCGACTGTCAAGGATCGAAGGCAAGCGCCATGCCATTTTCGAACTCGTACCAAAACGGATGGCCCTTGCTCCCCTGCTATTCAGATAATCACAAAAGCGGGTCGGATATCAGGAAAGGGGCAGCCTGATGCCATGACCTCAGGCAGCAGGCCTCAGGTCCTGTTCAGATGCCAGGCCGAAGCAGGCACGCAGCACCAGCGGATCGCGTGCGATCTCACCCGCCAGCTCGATCAGCAGCTTGCGCTGCTCGGGCGCATATTCAATGGAAAAACAGAGATGGATTTCGCCGTGCGGCATGCCGGGCAAGGTCTCCATACGAACGACCTCCATGCCGATACCCAGGAATCCGGTGCAGACGCGTCGCCGTACCGCCTCGAAATGCGTCTGCTCGCAGATGACGGACAACCGCGTACGCCCACGGGCACGCACGGCGGCAGAGCGCTGGCCAGCCATGCGCGACTCCACGGCATCCCGACGGACACCGATACGGCG
>NZ_JBEFDG010000084.1:0-21013 GCF_040137905.1 Corticimicrobacter sp. | reverse complement strand
CCGACGATTGCGTGCACGAAAGACTTGAGGTTGCGGTTGAGCGTGGAGAAGAACACCATGCCTCCTGGCTTGACCAGGGTGGCACATGCCTGGACGACCGAACCGGGATCGGGGACGTGCTCAAGCATTTCCATGCAGGTGACGGTATCGAACGTGGCTGGAGCCTCGGCCGCCAGTTGTTCCACGCTGATGACCTGGTAATTGACGGCGACACCGGATTCGAGACTGTGCAGGCGAGCGATCTTGAGCGAGCGCTCGGCCAGGTCGATGCCTGTGACATCGGCGCCGAGGCGGGCCATGCTTTCGGCCAGGATGCCACCACCACAGCCGACGTCGAGGACGCGCTTGCCCTTGAGGCCACCTGACAGATCGTCGATCCAGTCCAGCCGCAACGGGTTGATGGCATGCAGCGGCTTGAATTCGCTGTCGGGATCCCACCAGCGGCTGGCCAGGGCGCTGAACTTGTCGAGCTCAGCCTGATCGGCGTTGAGGGTGGGGGCTGCGTGAGCGGCGGTGGACGTCATGGCGTATTCCTGAAATGACACGCCTGTGATTGTACCGTGTCGTGCGCCTGTCCGATGGACGCAAAAAAGCCCCGCAGGGCGGGGCTTTGGATCATGCGCACACCCTGCAGGCAGGGCGTGTGACGCATGTCGAAATCAGCGACGGCTGCCGACGATTTCGATTTCCACGCGACGGTTGCGTGCGCGACCTTCGCGGGTGGCGTTGGTGGCGATCGGGTCAGCTTCGCCCTTGCCTTCGGTATAGATGCGGTTGGCATCGATGCCTTGCTCGACCAGATAGGCCTTGACGGCAGCGGCGCGACGCTCGGACAGCTTCAGGTTGTAGGCAGCGGGGCCGGTCGAGTCGGTGTAACCGACGGCGATCACGGTTTCCAGCGTCAGGCCACGGGCCTGGGCAGCGACTTGATCCAGCAGCTGACGGCCTTCCGGCTTCAGGGTGGCCTTGTCGAAGTCGAAGAACGTGTCGGCGCTCAGGACGACCTTGTCGGCGATGGGGTTGGGAGCAACCACGGGAGCCGGGGCTTCAGCCTGGGCAACGGGTACGCCGTCGCAGCCGGGGATGCCGGTGGCGGGCGTCCAGAACGAATCGCGCCAGCACAGTTCACCGTCGCCATTGCGAACAGCATTGCCGGACGAATCGCGCCAGTTGTCGATGGTCTGTGCGGAAGCTGCGCCGGTAGCCGTCAGAGCGGCAATAGCGAGCGCCAGAGCGATTTTGGAGGGCTTATTCATGTTTCTCCTCGTTGAGCTTGAAGCAGGATGGTTGACTCGCAGCGAACACCCGCCGCAATCAGGAAAACGGGGTCAGTATAGCAACGCCAAGAACATGTTTCCAAGGTTTGCGCTGGTTTACCTGCGTGCTGAGGGCAATCTTAAGCCATTTGTTCTGCTTTTGGTGCCATCTTTACGGGGATTGATCCTGATGCACACCAAAATAAGGAGACAGGCAGGGGCGCTGTGTTGGTTGTTTGCAACACTGTGGGTTTCCCGGCGGTGTGGGGGAATCGACCCTTGCAGTGGGGAATGCAAACAGGAGGGCCGATTCGATGTTTTACGACCTCAATGATAGAATTTCCTGTTAGCCCCGCAATCTGGGGCCGGTCTACAGGCTTTTTTGGGTATAGGTAGATATGGATTCCTTTGCCAAGGAGACGCTTCCGGTTTCGCTGGAAGACGAAATGCGCCGCAGCTATCTCGATTACGCCATGAGCGTGATCGTGGGGCGGGCCCTGCCGGACGTGCGCGACGGCCTCAAGCCCGTGCACCGGCGCGTGCTGTTCGCCATGCACGAACTCAACAACGACTGGAACCGCGCCTACAAGAAGTCGGCCCGTATCGTCGGCGATGTGATCGGTAAATATCACCCTCACGGGGATCAGGCGGTCTACGACACTATCGTGCGGATGGCGCAGGACTTTTCACTGCGCTACATGCTGGTCGACGGCCAGGGCAACTTCGGCTCCATCGACGGCGACAACGCAGCGGCCATGCGGTATACCGAAATCCGCCTGTCCAAGATCGCCCACGAGCTACTGGCCGACATCGACCAGGAAACCGTCGATTTCGGGCCCAACTACGATGGCAGCGAGCAGGAGCCGCTGCTGTTGCCGTCGCGTTTGCCCAACCTGCTGGTCAACGGCAGCGCCGGGATTGCAGTGGGGATGGCAACCAACATTCCGCCGCACAACCTGGCCGAGGTGATCGATGGTTGTCTGTTCGTGTTGCGCCATCCGCAATGCACGATCGATGAGTTGATCGAGCTGATTCCTGCACCTGATTTCCCTACGGGTGCCATCATCTATGGCATGTCCGGTGTGCGCGAAGGTTATCGCACCGGTCGCGGTCGGGTGGTGATGCGGGCACAGACGCACTTCGAGGATATGGACAAGGGCAATCGGCAGGCCATCGTGGTCGACGCCATTCCCTACCAGGTCAACAAGAAGACGCTGCAGGAACGCATTGCCGAGTTGGTCAACGAAAAGAAGATCGAGGGCATTTCCGATATCCGCGACGAGTCCGACAAGGACGGCATGCGCCTGGTGATCGAGCTCAAGCGCAATGAAGTGCCCGAGGTCGTGCTCAATAACCTGTACAAGCATACCCAGCTTCAGGATACCTTCGGGATGAATATGGTGGCGCTGGTCGATGGCCAGCCACGCCTGCTCAACCTCAAGCAGATGGTGGACTATTTCCTGTCCCATCGGCGCGAGGTGGTGACCCGTCGTACCGTATTCCAGTTGCGCAAGGCGCGCGAGCGTGGCCACGTGCTCGAAGGCCTGGCCGTGGCGCTGGCCAATATCGATGACTTCATCGCCATCATCAAGGCGGCACCCACACCGCCGGTGGCGCGCCAGGAACTGATGGCACGTCCCTGGGACTCGTCGCTGGTGCGCGAGATGCTCAGCCGTGCCGATGACGGCCAGACGCCTGGTGGCAGTGCTGCCTACCGGCCCGACGGCCTGTCTGCCGAGTTCGGGCTGCAGGTCGGTGGCGATGATCATGGCAAGTATCGACTGAGCGATGTGCAGGCCCAGGAAATCCTGAACATGCGCCTGCAGCGCCTGACCGGGCTGGAGCAGGACAAGATCGTCGGCGAATACCGTGACATCATGGCGACGATTGCCGACCTGCTCGACCTGCTGGCCCGTCCGGAACGCATCACTGAGGTGATTGCCGACGAACTGACCGCCATCAAACTGGAATTCTCGATCAACGCGAAGGATTCACGTCGTTCTCTGATCGAATTCAACGCCACCGAACTCGATACCGAAGACCTGATCACGCCGCAGGACATGGTGGTCACGCTGTCGCACAGCGGCTATATCAAGAGCCAGCCGCTGTCCGAGTACCGCTCGCAAAAGCGCGGCGGGCGTGGCAAGCAGGCCACGGCGACCAAGGAAGACGATTGGGTCGAGCAACTGTTCATCGCCAATACGCACGACTACCTGCTGTGCTTCTCCGACCGTGGCCGCGTCTACTGGCTCAAGGTCTGGGAGGTCCCGCAGGGTACGCGCAATTCGCGCGGCCGGCCCATCATCAACATGTTCCCGCTGATCGATGGCGAAAAGGTCACGGTGGTGCTGCCGGTCAAGGCCTTCAGCGATGATCACTACATCTTCATGGCGACCTCGCGAGGCACCGTCAAGAAGACGCCGCTGTCCGATTTCTCCAATCCTCGCAAGGCCGGCATCATTGCCGTGGGCCTGGATGAGGGTGACTATCTGATCGGTGCCGAACTGACCGATGGCAAGCACGACATCATGCTGTTCTCGGATGCCGGCAAGGCCGTGCGCTTCGATGAAGGCGATGTGCGTGCGATGGGTCGTACTGCACGCGGCGTACGCGGCATGACCCTGGAGGACGGCCAGGCGGTGATTTCGCTGCTGGTGGCTTCCGACGAAGAGCGCAGCGTGCTGACTGCAACCGAAAACGGTTTCGGCAAGCGGACCTCCATCTCCGAGTACACGCGTCATGGGCGCGGCACCAAGGGCATGATCGCCATCCAGACCTCGGCCCGCAATGGCAAGGTCGTGGGGGCCGTTCTGGTCGTTCCCGAGGACGAGATCATGCTGATCACCAATGGTGGCGTGCTGGTTCGCACCCGCGTGCAGGAAATCCGCGAGATGGGGCGTGCCACCCAGGGCGTGACCCTGATCAACGTGGACGAGGGCTGCGTGCTGTCTGGTGTGCGGCGCGTGGCGGAAAGCGATGCGGACGAATCCGTAGACGAGGCCGAGGCAACCGACGAGACGCCGGCACCGGCAGGCGAACAATCAGCTGAAGAGGCAGCAGAATGAGCAGTCAAGTACGTCCCTGGAATTTCTCCGCAGGTCCTTCCGTCCTGCCCGAAAGTGTTTTGAGGCAGGCGGCTGCCGAAATGCTCGACTGGCACGGCAGTGGCATGTCCGTGATGGAAATGAGCCATCGGGGCAAGGAGTTCGGGCAGATCTGCAATGAGGCCGAAGCCGATCTGCGCCAGTTGCTTAACGTGCCCGATGATTATGCGGTGCTGTTCATGCAGGGTGGTGCCATTGCCGCCAATGCGCTGGTGCCGATGAACCTGCTGGGCCGTTCCGGCGTGGCCGACTACGTGCTGAGCGGCAGTTGGTCGGTCAAGTCCGAGAAAGAAGCACGTCGTTATGGTGATGTTCGTGTTGCGGCCAGCAGTGGTACTGTCCTCGAGATGGATGGGCAGCAGTGGCAGCCCTGGACCTGGGTGCCCGAGGCCGCAAGCTGGCAGGTTCGCCCGGACGCAGCCTATGTACACCTGTGCAGCAACGAGACCATCGGCGGTGTCGAGTTCAATGACTGGCCCGATCTGGCTGCGCTGGGCGCGCCCGATGCCGTGCTGACGGTCGATGCCTCATCCAATATCCTGTCGCGCCCGATGGATGTCAGTCGTGCTGGCGTGATCTTCGCAGGTGCGCAGAAGAATGCCGGCCCAGCCGGCGTGACGCTGGTCATCGTGCGCCGCGACCTGCTGGGGCATGCCCAGGCAGCCTGCCCGTCGGCCTTCGACTTCGCCAACGTGGCCAAGGAAGGTTCGTGCTTCAATACGCCGCCGACCTATTCCATCTACATTGCCGGCCTGGTGTTCAAGTGGCTGAAAGAGCAGGGTGGCCTGGCGGAAATCGAAAAGCGCAACATTGCCAAGTCGGCGTTGCTGTACGACTACCTGGCCCAGACCGGGTTCTATCGCAACCCGGTACACCCGAACTTCCGTTCCCGCATGAACGTGCCCTTCACGCTGCATGATGCAGCGCTGGACGCCGAGTTCCTGTCTGGCGCTGCGGCACGCGGCCTGCTGCAGCTCAAGGGCCACAAGAGCGTGGGGGGCATGCGTGCCTCGATCTACAACGCCATGCCGATCGAAGGCGTGCAGGCGCTGGTCGACTACATGAAAGAGTTCGAGCGTACGCATGGCTGAGCATGGCGAGGCACCCGAGGCGGCGCAGTCCACAGACCTGCAGCAGGCGCTGCAGCCGCTGCGTGAGCGGATCGACAGCATTGATGCGCAGATCCTGACCCTGTTGTCACAGCGTGCGGCAGCGGCCATGGAAGTGGGCGTGGCGAAGCACCGCTTCAACGCGAACGACGCCGTGTTGCGCCCCGAGCGTGAGGCGCAGATCATCCGCCGCCTGCAGGCGGACAATCCCGGTCCTTTTCCCGACAAGGCGGTTGCGGCGGTCTGGACGGAAATCATCTCGGCCTGTCGCGGGCTGGAGCGTGGGCTGGTTGTGGCCTATCTCGGGCCGCACGGTTCCTTTTCCGAGCAGGCCGCGCTGGATCATTTCGGTCGTGCCGTACAGTGCCTGCCCTGTAGTTCATTTGACGAAGTGTTTCGCGTGGTCGAAGCTGGTGAGGCCAATGTCGGCATGGTGCCGGTCGAGAATTCCACGGAAGGTGCCGTCAACCGGACGCTGGACCTGTTCCTGACTTCACCGCTGCGTATCCTTGGCGAGCGCTCGCTCGAGATCCGCCATTGCCTGATGACGGCCAGCGGCAGCATGGATGGCGTGACGCGCGTGATGGCGCATCCGCAGGCCCTGGCCCAATGCCAGGGCTGGCTGGCGCGCAACTATCCGCTGCTGGCGCGGGATGCCGCAGCCAGCAATGCCGAGGCTGCCCGCGTCGCAGCGGCTGATCCCACCGTGGCGGCCATTGCCGGCGAGACGGCGGCATTGGCCTGGAATCTGCATCTGGTGGCCTCGGGCATTCAGGACGATCCGCAGAACCGAACGCGTTTTTTCGCGATCGGCAACATGGATACCCTGCCCAGTGGCAAGGACAAGACCAGCCTGATCCTGGCCTTGCCCAACCGGGCGGGTGCGGTCTACGACATGCTGGCCCCGCTGGCGGCACATGGTGTCTCGATGACGCGTTTCGAATCGCGTCCCGCGCGTACCGGGCAATGGGAGTACTTCTTCTATGTCGATATCGAGGGGCACCGGGATGATGCGGCTGTCTCCCAGGCCATCGAGGCACTCAGGGAGCGAGCGGCATTCATCAAGATATTGGGCTCCTATCCAGCCTGATTCCGGCGCGGAGAAACCGGATGAACAAAATTGCGACTCTTGCTGTAGTGGGCGTGGGCCTGATTGGTGGCTCCTTTGCGGCAGCCGTGCGTCGAGCCGGGCTGGCCGGACGCATCCTGGGGGTCGGGCGCCATGCGGACACGTTGCGCCGTGCCCAGGCATTGGGCCTGATCGATGGCATGGCTACCCTCGAAGAGGCTGCTGCCCAGGCTGACCTGATCCTGTTGGCGGTGCCGGTCGAGCAGACGGCAGCCTGCCTGGCGCGGATGGCACCCTACCTGCGTGACACCGCGCTGGTGACGGATGCCGGCAGCACCAAGGCCGGTGTGGCACAAGCCGCGCGTACCGCGCTGCAGGGGCGGGCAGGGCAGTTTGTGCCGGGACATCCGATTGCCGGCTCGCATGAGTCAGGCCCGGAGGCGGCGCGTGCAGATTTGTATGATGGCCGCCGCGTGTTGATCACGCCGATTCCCGAGAACCGGCCGGACGATGTGGCACGCCTGCAGGCGATCTGGGAAGCATGTGGTGCCCGGGTGGATTGCCTCGATGTCGAGCGCCATGATGCACTGCTGGCCAGTGTCAGCCATTTTCCCCATTGGCTGGCCATGGTCTATATCAATCAGATCCTCGGGGCCGATGACGCCCAGGCAAGATTCGACATGGCAGGCACGGGGTTTCGCGACTTTACGCGGATCGCCGCAGCCTCGCCCGAAATGTGGCGCGATATCTCGTTGCAGAATGCACCTGCACTGCTCGATGAAATCCGCGCCTGGCAGGCCGCCTTCGATGTGGCCGCCCAGGCGCTTGAACAGCGTGACGGCGAGGCTTTGCTGGCACTGTTCGAGCGGGCATCGCAGGCCCGCCAGCAGTGGGGCAGAAAAGAGGAGACAAAACAATGACCAGAGAATATCTCGATCTGCAGCCATTGAAACGTGCGCAGGGGCGCGTGGTGCTGCCAGGTTCCAAAAGCATTTCCAACCGGGTATTGCTGCTGGCGGCACTGGCGGAGGGAGAAACCCACGTGCGCGGCCTGCTCGACTCGGACGATACCCGGGTCATGCTGGCCGCCCTCGAAACGCTGGGTGTGGGCCTGTCACGACAGGATGACGGCGATGTGGTCGTGCGGGGCGGCGCGCGCTTTCCGGTGCAGCAGGCGGAACTCTTCCTGGGCAATGCCGGTACGGCCTTTCGCCCGTTGACGGCTGCATTGGCGCTGATGGGCGGTGACTATACCCTGTCGGGCGTGCCGCGCATGCATGAGCGTCCCATCGGCGATCTGGCCGAGGCCCTCCGGGAGATGGGGGCGGCCATTGATTATCTGGGTACGCCGGGCTATCCGCCGCTGCATATTGGCATGGGTACGATTTCCACGACGGGGAGTGTGCGCGTGCCGGGTGCGGTCTCCAGCCAGTTCCTGACGGCACTGCTGCTGGCTGCGCCCCTGGCGACCCGTGCCAGTGGCCAGCCCTTGCACATCAAGGTCGAGGGCGACCTGATTTCCAAGCCCTATATCCGTATTACGCTCAACCTGATGGCCCGATTTGGCGTGCAGGTCGAGCAGCACGAATGGGATGAGTTCGTGGTGCCGGCCGATGCGGCCTATCGTTCGCCGGGGCATGTGCAGGTCGAGGGCGATGCCTCGTCTGCATCGTATTTTCTGGCACTGGGCGCTATCGGTGGTGGTCCGGTCCGAGTCGAGGGGGCAGGTGCCGACAGCATTCAGGGCGATATCCTTTTCGCTCGTACGCTCGAGGAAATGGGGGCTGCCGTTACCTGGGGGCCTGACTGGATCGAAACCTCGGGCCCTCAAGTCGCTATAGGCGGTCGTCTGCGCGCCTTCGATGCCGATTTCAACCTGATTCCCGATGCCGCCATGACGGCAGCCGCACTGGCACTGTACGCCGATGGCCCGTGTCGCCTGCGCAACATCGGCAGCTGGCGCGTCAAGGAAACCGACCGCATCCATGCCATGCACGTTGAACTGTCCAAGCTGGGCGCGCAGGTCCGTTCCGGAGAGGACTGGCTTGAGGTAACACCTCCGGCAGCACAGGATTGGCGCGCTGCGGAAATCGGTACCTGGGATGATCACCGCATGGCGATGTGTTTTTCGCTGGCGGCGTTTGGCCCTGTGCCTGTCCGTATTCTGGATCCGGATTGTGTCAGCAAGACATTCCCGACCTACTTCGAGGTTTTTTCCGCGTTGGTGCAAGCATGAGTCCGAATGATCTGTCGAACGATATCCCGGTGATCGCCATCGATGGTCCGACGGCGTCCGGCAAGGGAACCGTGGCGGCGGGCGTGGCGCAGGCGCTGGGCTGGCATATCCTCGATAGCGGGGCGATTTATCGTCTGGCGGCGCTGGCGTCGATGCGTCGCGAGGTCGCGGCCGATGATGAGGCTGCCCTGGCGGCGCTGGCCGGTCATCTCGATATCCGCTTCGATGCCGATGGTGCCTGGTTGGATGGCGAGTGCGTGGCAGATGCCATTCGCCAGGAGGCCGTCGGCGTGCGGGCCTCGGTGATTGCAGCCTTGCCCGAGGTGCGTGCCGCGTTGCTGGCCCGCCAGCGCCAGTTTCGTCAGATGCCTGGACTGGTGGCTGATGGACGCGATATGGGGACGGTGGTGTTTCCTGGAGCGACACTCAAGGTATTCCTGGTCGCCGCCGCGCAGGCGCGCGCCGAAAGGCGCTATAAGCAGTTGAAGGCGAAGGGGATTTCTGCTAATCTCGAAGACTTGCTGCGTGATCTCATGGAGCGCGATGCGCGGGATACGGGCCGCAAGGCGGCACCGCTGGTTCCTGCGCCTGACTCCGTGACGCTCGATAGCTCGGCCATGACAGCGGTCGAAGTGATCGCTCATGTGCTTTCACTCTATCGCGCCCGCATCACCGCGGCAGTCTGATTTTCAGTCGTACCGGTTTGTTGGCGTCGGGTCGCAAGGCCAGGCGTTTTCAGGTCCTTGCATGTGCGGATTGTACGTTGCATGCGGGGTTTTTTCACTCCGCCCGGGTGGGATGAGCCTGTTCGGGCGTGTAATTTAGAGGCAGTCTTCCGGGGCTGCCATGGATCCTTTTTCAATGTCTTCTGTTTCTCTCAACCCCGCGCCCACCGGCATGGAAAGCTTTGCGGCCCTCTTCGAGGAAAGCATCAAAAACCAGGACATGAAGTCCGGTGAGGTCATCAGCGCCGAAGTCGTGCGTATTGACCACAACTTCGTGGTCGTCAATGCCGGCCTGAAGTCTGAAGCCTTCATCCCCCTCGAAGAGTTCCTGAACGACCAGGGCGAGCTTGAAGTCAATGTCGGCGACTTCGTGTCGGTCGCCATCGATTCGCTCGAGAACGGCTACGGCGATACCGTGCTGTCGCGCGATCGCGCCAAGCGCCTGTCGGCCTGGCTGTCGCTGGAACAGGCGCTGGAATCCGGCGAACTGGTCAACGGCACCATCACGGGCAAGGTCAAGGGCGGTCTGACCGTCATGACCAACGGCATCCGTGCCTTCCTGCCGGGCTCGCTGGTCGACCTGCGTCCCGTCAAGGACACCACGCCCTACGAGGGCAAGACCATGGAATTCAAGGTCATCAAGCTCGATCGCAAGCGCAACAACGTTGTGCTGTCGCGTCGTGCCGTCCTTGAAGCCAGCATGGGCGAGGAACGCGAGAAGCTGCTCGAGACGCTGCACGAAGGCGCGATCATCAAGGGTATCGTCAAGAACATCACCGATTACGGTGCGTTCGTCGACCTGGGTGGTATCGATGGCCTGCTGCACATCACCGACATGGCATGGCGCCGTGTCCGTCATCCTTCCGAGGTCCTGCAGGTGGGTCAGGAAGTCGAAGCCAAGGTGCTCAAGTTCGACCAGGAAAAGAGCCGTGTCTCGCTGGGCGTCAAGCAACTGGGCGAAGATCCCTGGATCGGCCTGGCACGTCGCTACCCGCAAGGCACCCGCCTGTTCGGCAAGGTCACCAACCTGACCGACTACGGTGCATTCGTGGAAGTCGAATCCGGCATCGAGGGTCTGGTGCACGTGTCCGAAATGGACTGGACCAACAAGAACGTCGATCCGCGCAAGGTCGTGACCCTGGGCGAAGAAGTCGAAGTCATGGTCCTGGAAATCGACGAAGACCGTCGCCGTATCTCGCTGGGCATGAAGCAGTGCCGTCCCAACCCCTGGGAAGAGTTCTCGACCAACTTCGCCCGTGGCGACAAGGTTCGCGGCGCGATCAAGTCGATTACCGACTTTGGCGTGTTCGTCGGCCTGCCGGGTGGCATCGATGGTCTGGTGCACCTGTCCGACCTGTCCTGGAGCGAGTCCGGCGAAGAAGCCGTGCGCAACTTCAAGAAGGGCGATGAAGTCGAGGCCGTGGTGCTGGCCATCGACACCGACAAGGAGCGTATCTCGCTGGGTATCAAGCAGCTCGAAGGCGATCCGTTCAACAACTTCGTGTCGACCTACGACAAGGGTGCTGTTGTTCCGGGTACGGTCAAGAGCGTCGAGCCCAAGGGTGCTGTCGTGACCCTGTCGGTCGATGTCGAAGGCTACCTGCGTGCTTCCGAAATCTCGGCTGGCCGTGTCGAAGACGCGACCACCGCCCTGAAGGAAGGCGACAACATCGAAGCCATGATCCTGAACGTGGATCGCAAGACCCGTTCGATCCAGCTGTCGATCAAGGCGCGTGACAACGCTGAAACGGCTGAAACCATCCAGCGCATGTCCGAAGCCAGCGCCTCCTCGGGTACGACCAACCTGGGTGCACTGCTCAAGGCCAAGCTGGACCAGCAGCAGCGCGGTAACGACTGATTGCAGCCGTGACACGCTCCGAGCTTATCGCGATTCTGGCAGACCGCTTTCCGCAGCTCGCGGCTCGCGACAGCGATTACGCGGTCAAGACCATCCTGGACTCGATGCTGTCTGCGCTGGCCAGTGGTCAGCGTGTCGAGATCAGGGGGTTCGGCAGCTTTTCGCTGTCCCGGCGTGCACCGCGCGTCGGGCGCAATCCCAAGTCCGGTGAGCAGGTGTTGGTGCCCGAAAAATGGGTGCCACATTTCAAGGCCGGCAAGGAGCTGCGTGAGCGGGTCGATCAGGCCGCGCAATCGTCATAAGATACGGATCGCGTCGCTGGCGCGTTCTGTCAAAATGGCCTCCCCGTCGGGGAGGCCATTTTTTTGTCGTGGCCGCATGCAGGCCTTACAATAGCCGTTTACTTTCTGGAGCGTACCGATGCGCTACCTTGTCTGGACCCTGCGCCTGCTGATCTTCCTGCTTGTGCTCGTGTTTGCACTGGGCAACACAGCTCCTGTAGCGGTGACGTTCTATTCTGGCCTCGTGCTGCAGGATATTCCGCTTATCGTGGTCATGCTGGCAGCTTTCGTGCTGGGCGCGGTATTCGGCCTGCTGCTGACCATTCCCGGTGCCATGCGCCGACGTCGCGAGGCTGCCCGCCTGCGGCGTGAACTGGACCGCCTGCAGGACACCACGCCTGCCGCACCGGCCCAGTCGGCACCTGTGGTGATCGATGCAGGCTTGCCCGCCCGCTGAGCGCCGTGTGTTCGCGGCATCGTTGTTCGGATGATATTTCCGGTCCGCATGCGGACCTAAGGCTGGTATTGTGAATTTGGATTTTGAGCCCTGGCTGCTGATACTCGTGCCTGTGCTCTTTGGGCTGGGCTGGGTCGCCGCGCGTGTCGATATCCGGCAGATGCTGAAAGAAACGCGCAATCTCCCCCAGTCCTATTTCCGGGGGCTGAATTTCCTGCTCAACGAGCAGCCGGACCATGCTATTGACGCCTTTGTCGAAGTCGCCAAACTGGATTCCGAGACAACTGAGCTGCACTTTGCCCTGGGTAGCCTGTTTCGTCGCCGGGGGGAAATGGAGCGTGCCATCCGAGTGCATCAGAGCCTGCTTGCCCGGGCCGACCTGCCGGTGGCCGAGCGCGAGCATGCCTTGCACGAGCTGGCGCAGGATTACCTCAAGGCCGGATTGCTGGATCGCGCCGAAGAATCGTTTCGCCAACTGGACAATAGCCGCTATGCGCTGCCTGCACTGCGCGCCCTGATTCGCATCTACGAAACCGCACACGACTGGCCGCGTGCCATCGAGGCGGTACGCACATTGCAGGGGCTGGTCGAAGAGCCGGTGCCGCAATTGGTGCATTACTACTGTGAGCAGGCGCAGATGGCACTGGCGGGTGCCAAGCCGGATCTCGAGGCGACTTCACGGGCGCTGGATGCTGCCGAGCATGCGGTGGCATCACAGAAGCAGGCGATGCGCACGCCGGTTTCTCAGGTACGGATAGCCATGCTGCGCGGTCGACTGGCTGCCGTCGAACAGGATTTTCGCAGCGAACGCCAGCATCTGATGGGTATCCTCAAGGATGCCCCTGACTATGCCGGACTGGTCGCCGAGCGCATGCTCGAGAATTACCGCATATCGAGTGAGGAAGTACAGGCACTGGCTTTGTTGCAGGCGCATTATGAGGAATATCCCTCCCTGGATCTGTTCAATATTGTTTTTCGGGAGCTGCGCGCCCAGCAGGGCGGCGATATCGCCTGGGCGTATGCACGCAAGGCGCTGGAGCAGCATCCTTCACTGCTGGGGCTGGATCGTCTGCTCGAGGTCGAACTGGCGGGTACCGATCAGTCCGGTGCGCTGGTCCGAGGAGCAGATCTGGCGCTGTTGCGCAGTCTGATCCACAAGCATACGCAGCGGCTCGATCGCTATGTCTGCCATAACTGCGGCTTTCAGGCACGACGCTACTACTGGCAGTGCCCGGGTTGCAACGAATGGGAAACCTATGCGCCGCGCAGGCTGGAGGAACTGTCATGAAATCGTTTCCTGCTGCCCTGATGGCACAGGCCAGGGTACTGATCGTGGGCGATATCATGCTGGATCGCTACTGGTTTGGTGCCGTCGATCGTATTTCGCCTGAAGCACCCGTGCCCGTAGTGCGGGTGGCCCGTCGCGAAGATCGTCTCGGCGGCGCAGCCAACGTGGCGCGCAATGTCGCGGCGCTGGGGGCCAGGGCCAGCCTGCTGGGAGTGATCGGCCATGACGAGGCAGGCCGCCATGTCGTGGACATGCTGGCAGAGGCCGGTATCGCCGCCGAGCTCAATCGCGATGAAGCCTATCCGACCACGCTCAAGCTGCGTGTGCTGGGCCGCCAGCAACAATTGCTGCGTATCGATTTCGAGGAACGGCCATCGCCGCAGGCACTGGGTGGCATTGAACTGCAGGCTGCCCAGCTGTTGCTGGCGCATGATGTACTGCTGCTGTCCGACTATGCCAAGGGCGTGCTTGACCGGGTCGAACACCTGATCGAACTGGCCCGGGCAGCCGCCATTCCTGTGCTGATCGACCCCAAGGGGGACGATTTCTCACGTTATCGTGGTGCTACGCTGTTGACGCCCAACCGGCTCGAACTGGAGCAGGTGATCGGGCGCTGGAGTTCAGAGGCAACCCTGACCGAACGGGTCCAGAACCTGCGTCGGGAGCTTGATCTCGAGGCTTTGCTGCTGACGCGTTCAGAGCAAGGCATGACGCTTTTCAGCGACAGCGGTCGCATGCATGTCGATGCGCAGGCGCAGGAAGTCTTCGATGTTTCCGGGGCCGGCGATACGGTCATCGCCACTGTAGCCGCGATGCGTGCTGCCGGAGCTGACTGGGAACAATCCATCTATTGGGCCAATCAGGCCGCCGGCATCGTGGTCGGCAAACTGGGCACGTCCATAGTGACGGCGGAGGAACTCATATGATCATAGTGACAGGCGCAGCCGGTTTCATCGGCAGCAATCTGGTGCGTGGGCTCAACCTGCGCGGCGAAACCGATATCCTGGCGGTCGATGACCTGACCGATGGCGACAAGTTCGCCAACCTTGCCTCGGGTCGCATTTCCGACTACATGGACAAGGACGATTTTCGCCAGCGTGTCGCCGAGGATGCCTTGCCGCCGGTGACGGCCATCCTGCATCAGGGAGCTTGTTCGGCCACGACCGAACGCAACGGCCGCTTCATGATGGACAACAATTACCGTGTCACGCTGGAACTGTTCGAATACACCCAGCGCAAGCGGATTCCCTTTCTGTACGCCTCGTCTGCCGCAGTCTATGGTCCGGGTCCGGTCTATGCCGAAGACCTGGTCAACGAGAAACCACTCAATGTCTACGGTTATTCCAAGTTCCTGTTCGACCAGGTGGTGCGTCGCCGTTTCGATTCGCTGACCGCGCAGGTTGTTGGGCTACGCTATTTCAATGTGTACGGCCCCAACGAACAGCACAAGGGGCGCATGGCATCGGTGGCCTTCCACAACATGAACCAGTTCCTGGCCGAAGGGCATGTGCGGCTGTTCGGCGGCTGGGATGGCTATGGCGATGGCGAACAGAGCCGCGATTTCATCTCCGTCGAGGATGTGGTGGCCGTCAATCTGCATTTTCTCGACAATCCCGACGTGTCCGGTATCTTCAATTGCGGAACGGGGCGCGCCCAGCCGTTCAACGATATTGCCGTGGCCGTGGTCAATACCCTGCGCGCCGAGCAGGGGCATGAGGCGCTGTCGCTGCAGGAACTGGTGTCGCAGGGGCTGGTTCGCTACACCGAGTTTCCCGATGACCTCAAGGGCCGCTACCAGAGCTTCACGCAGGCCGATGCCACGCAATTGCGGGCTGCCGGCTTCGAGGCCCCGATGCGCGATGTCCAGACCGGCGTGGCCGAATATGTGCGGGCCCTGCGGGCGCGCTGAGCAGGAGTGGAAATGACACAGCAGTACCCAACCGTAGAGCAGACCATCGGCAATACCCCGCTGGTGCGTCTGCAGCGCATCCCCGGCAGTGATGATCGTTGCAACGTGATCCTGGCCAAGCTGGAAGGCAACAATCCGGCCGGCTCGGTCAAGGATCGGCCTGCCTTGTCCATGATTCGCCGCGCCGAAATCCGTGGCGATATCCGCCCGGGCGATACGCTGATCGAGGCGACCAGTGGCAATACCGGTATTGCCCTGGCCATGGTCGCTGCCATGCGCGGCTACCGCATGATCCTGATCATGCCAGACAACCTGTCGCTGGAGCGTCGTGCGGCCATGACGGCCTACGGTGCCGAACTCATCCTGACGCCGGCCAGTCAGGGCGGCATGGAATACGCCCGTGATCTGGCCATGAAAATGCAGGCCGAAGGCAAGGGCCGAGTGCTGGACCAGTTCGCCAATCCGGACAATCCGCTGGCGCATGTCGAAGGCACAGGGCCGGAAATCTGGTCGCAGACCGGCGGGCAGGTGACCCATTTCGTCAGTGCCATGGGCACGACGGGTACCATCATGGGCGTATCGCAGTATCTCAAGTCGCAGAATCCGGATGTGCGCGTGGTCGGGGCACAGCCTGCCGAGGGTGCCCAGATTCCTGGCATCCGAAAGTGGCCCGAGGCCTATCTGCCCAGCATTTTCGATGCGCAGCGCATCGATCAGGTCGAATCCATCGGCCAGCAGGAGGCCGAGGATATGGTGCGCCGCCTGGCCGCAGAAGAAGGCATCTTTGCCGGCGTGTCGTCCGGTGGCGCGCTGGTGGCTGCCTTGCGCGTAGCGCAACAAGTCCGCAATGCGACGATCGTGTTCATCGTGTGTGACCGGGGCGACCGCTATCTGTCGACGGGCGTATTCAATCCGCGTTGATGGGTACGACTGTGTACCTGAGTGGCAGTCATGCTGATCATGAGGCTGGCGTACCGATGATATAGGATGTTTTTGTCCCGTTGCCTGCTGCGGTCAGGCTGCATCGGCGAAGATGAAAAGGCGTTTCCATGGCGGGAACGCCTTTTTTCTTGGCAAGGAGACATGAGATGAATCCATTCCTGGACCCGGTGGTCGCGCAGCCGGAACATGCGCAACCAGCACGGATTGCCGGCACAGATGTGCCTCAAACAGTCCCACAAGGTTGCGATAATGAAACGCCCCCCGCTTTGTCGCCTGAGCCGGTAGGCTCGCTGCGTGGACGATCGGGGCGCATGCGGCACAGCCCGGCACAGCGGCAAAACCGGCTGGTTGCAACGGGCCGGCTCCGGCACTGGCTGTTGGCCGTCGCGCTGCTGTCAGGTGTTGGAGGCGGCTGGGCCGATGCGCATGCACTGGATCTGAATCAGGCCTCCGCCACTGCCTTGCAGGCCTTGAAGGGTGTTGGCCCCAAGACGGCCGAGCGCATTGTGCTGGAGCGGCAGCGTGGTGGTGATTATGCGTCGTTGGACGATCTGTCGGATCGGGTCAAGGGCATCGGGCCGGCCCGCTTGCAGCGTCTGCTGGAGCAGGGATTGCAAGTGTCCGGCGCGGCAAGCGGAGCAGGGGTCGGTTCATCTGGACAGGTGTCGGCGTATCGTGCCAACAGGGCTGCTCCGGCAAACAGACGCGGCTATGCTTCCCGGCCCGTGATCATCGAGCCGCGTGCCGATTGAGGCATGAATGTCGATTTCCCTGGGTCGATATGCCCTCAGATCTGAAGACATATCGACCTTAACGGGCATCCTGCAGGGCAGCGGCCAGGTCAGCCACGGCGGTGGCATAAAAGTAGCTGCGGTTGTACTGGGTCAGTGCAAAGAAATTCGGTGTGGCCACCCGGTAGCTGGTGTGCTCCAGCACTTCATCCTTGAGATCAATGACCCCTAGCGGATGCTGTTGCCAATTGGCCTGTTCGGCTGCGGCACCGGCCTGCTTGAGGCGGGACCAGTCGAGCGTGGGCGTCAGTCCGCCATCGACCAGCAGGTGTGGCTGATCGGGGAGCTTGGCAGGGGCAAAGACCGGCAGCCCTGGTTGCCATCCATGCCTGACCAGGAAATTGGCGACCGACATGATCGCGTCGGCGGGATTGCCGAGCAGGTCGATATGGCCATCGCCATCACCATCGACGGCATAGCGACGCAGGCTGCTCGGCATGAACTGGGGCAGGCCGATGGCCCCGGCATAGGAGCCGCGCACCTGCAGCGGGTCGATGCTGTCTTCCTTGAGCGTCCAGACCAGAAAATCGGCCAGGTTGTCTCGGAACATCTGCTGTCGATCCGGTCGCGCCGGATCGGGGTAGTGAAAGCCAAGTGTATAGAGGGCATCCAGCGTGCGGTAGTTGCCGGTATGGCGGCCATACAGTGTCTCGACACCGATGATGGCGACGATGATGTTTTCCGGAACGCCGTATTGCTGGCTGGCGCGCTGCAGGATATCGGCGTGCTGTTGCCAGAAAGACAGGCCGTGGCGAATGCGGATCGGCTCTACGAATCGGTCGCGATAGCGTGACCAACTGCGTGGCGTGCGCTGCGCCGGCGGCATGGCGGCGGCCGGCAGGATGGCGCGGGCGATGCCGGGATGGTTGCGGGCCTGCGCCAGGATGCTGCCCAGTCGGGCCGGATCGAGATCGTATTGCCGGGCCAGCCCATTGATGAAGGTGGGCAGATCGGCATCGGCCGGCAAGGCTGTCTCGGCCGGGAGCGTCTGCGATGGTGCGGTCTCGGCTGTGCGGGCCGACGCTGTCTGTGGCCTGGAAGCTTCGGCCAGTCGGGCTTGGCTGCCGTCGGCGGGGGTGCCGGCCGCTGGTGTTGCTGTTTCCCGTGCAGCCTGTGCGGCAGGTGCAGAGCCGTCAATAGTAGTAGATAATGAAGGTGCGCCTGGATTTGATGCAGCACAGGCGCTCAAGGCCATGGCCGCGAGGCCGGTCGAAAGATGACGAATATAAAATGGCATAAAGCATCCAATGGAGACACTCTATATTACTCATCCTGCGTGCCGTTTGCACGAGATGGGAGACTGGCATCCCGAGTCGCCGCAGCGTCTCGATGCCATCTCGGACCAGTTGATGGCCAGTGGTCTGGCCGATTATCTGGCGCAGGATCTGGCCCCGGCCGTGACGCGCGAAGCACTCGAGCGCATTCATCCCGCAGGCTATATCGACATGCTGCAGGCGACCAGCCCGCAGAGTGGACATCGGCCGATCGATCCCGATACGCTGATGAATCCGCATACCTGGAAGGCAGCGCTGCATGCCGCCGGAGCAGGGATCGCTGCGGTGGATGCCGTGATGGCGCGGCAGTCGCGTACGGCCTTCTGTGCGGTGCGCCCGCCAGGGCATCACGCCTGTCCGGAGCAGGCCATGGGCTTCTGTTTCTTCAACAATATCGCGGTTGCGATTGCCCATGCCCTGGAAGTGCATGGGCTGCAGCGGGTAGCGGTGATCGATTTCGACGTGCACCATGGCAATGGCACCGAAGCGGCCTTTGCGGGTGACGAGCGGGTGCTGATGTGCGGTTTTTTCCAGCATCCGCTGTATCCCAATGTCATCAACAATCATCCGGCGGCCAACATGGTCAACGTGCCGGTCGAACCCTACACGTCGGGCGCGGCGGTCCGTACATTGGTACACCGACACTGGTTGCCGAGGCTGGAGGCGCATCGACCCGAGATGATTTTCATCTCGGCCGGTTTCGATGCCCACCGCGAAGACGACATGGGCCAGATGACGCTGGTCGAGGACGACTACGCCTGGCTGACCGGGCAACTGGTCGAGGTGGCTGAAAAATACGCGCAGGGGCGCATCGTCAGCATGCTGGAAGGGGGGTATACCCTGTCCTCGCTGGGCCGCAGCGTGGTGGCGCATGTCAGGGCGCTGGCGAAGTTGTAGAATTGAAAGGTTTTTTCAATTTAGACCCGTATGTGTCCTGACCGGACTGGACGGGTATTTTCGGAGGATGTTGGATGAAGGTGCTTGTTCCCGTCAAGCGCGTGGTTGACTACAACGTCAAGGTACGCGTCAAGGCCGACCAGTCGGGTGTCGATATCGCCAATGTGAAAATGTCGATGAATCCGTTTGACGAGATTGCCATCGAGGAAGCCGTACGCCTCAAGGAAGGCGGCGTGGCGACCGAGGTCGTGGCGGTCTCGTGCGGTGTGGCGCAGAGCCAGGAAACGCTGCGCACGGCCATGGCCATCGGTGCCGATCGTGGCGTGCTGGTGCAGACCGACGCAGAGCTTCAGCCGCTGGCCGTAGCCAAGCTGCTCAAGGCCGTGGCAGACAAGGAGCAGCCGCAACTCATCGTGCTGGGCAAGCAGGCCATCGACGACGATGCCAACCAGACCGGCCAGATGCTGGCAGCACTGCTGGGCTGGCCCCAGGCCACCTTCGCCAGCGCCGTCAAGGTGGAAGCCGGCAAGGCTGTCGTGACCCGCGAAGTTGATGGCGGTCTCGAGACCATCGAACTCAAGCTGCCGGCGATCGTCACCACTGACCTGCGCCTGAACGAGCCGCGCTATGTCACGCTGCCCAACATCATGAAGGCCAAGAAAAAGCAGCTCGATACCCTCACGCCCGAAGAACTGTCGGTCGATGTGGCCCCGCGCCTCAAGACCCTCAAGGTTGCCGAGCCGCCCGTGCGCTCGGCTGGCGTCAAGGTGGACAGCGTGGCTGCGCTGGTCGACAAACTCAAGAATGAAGCGAAGGTGATCTGAAGATGACGACTCTGGTTATTGCTGAACACGACAATACGCAGCTCAAGGCCGCTACGCTCAACACGGTGGCAGCGGCTGCCAGGCTGGGTGCCGATGTCCATGTGCTGGTGATCGGTCACCAGGCGCAGGCCGTGGCGGATCAGGCCGCCAAGGTGGCGGGCGTGTCCAAGGTCCTGCTGGCCGATGCGCCGCAACTGGCCGAGGGGCTGGCGGAAAATGCTGCCGAACAGGTGCTGGCAGTGGCAGGCAACTATGGCCACATCCTGTTCCCGGCCACGGCGTCGGGCAAGAACATCGCCCCCCGCGTGGCGGCCCGTCTCGACGTGGCACAGATCTCCGACATCATCGCGGTAGAGTCGGCCGACACCTTCCAGCGCCCGATCTATGCGGGCAACGCCATTGCCACGGTGCAATCGGCTGATCCGGTCAAGGTCATCACGGTGCGAGCCACGGCCTTCGATCCTGTGGCTGCAGAAGGTGGTGCGGCTGCCGTCGAAAACGTAGCTGCTGTCGCCGATTCCGGCCTGTCGGCTTTCGTGGGCCGCGAACTGGCCAAGAGTGATCGCCCCGAGTTGACCGCTGCCCAGATCATCGTATCGGGTGGGCGAGCACTGGGCAGTGCCGAGAACTTTGCATTGCTCAATGCCCTGGCAGACAAGCTCGGTGCGGCTGTCGGGGCCTCGCGTGCCGCAGTCGATGCCGGTTATGCACCCAACGACTGGCAGGTCGGCCAGACCGGCAAGATCGTGGCACCCCAGTTGTATATCGCAGTCGGTATCTCCGGCGCGATCCAGCATCTGGCAGGCATGAAGGATTCCAAGGTCATCGTGGCCATCAACAAGGATCCCGAAGCGCCGATTTTCAGTGTGGCGGATTATGGCCTCGTGGCCGATCTGTTCCAGGCTGTACCGGAACTGACCGCGGCGCTCTGACGCCCGGTGCGGTCCGAACCCCACGAGGCAGGCCCCCACCCCCCCCCAAGCAGACGCCGTC
>NZ_JBEFDG010000083.1:0-3834 GCF_040137905.1 Corticimicrobacter sp. | reverse complement strand
CATGCAGCGCCACGACCTCGGCATTGATGGAGCGGGCAAAGGTGATGCCGGCGTTGGCGGCCTGTGCGGCCAGTTCCGAACCGTCGGTGGGGATCAGGACTTTCTTGAACATGGGATGACTCCTCGAAAAGATAATGACATGCTACCGCAAAGGCGACAGTGCGTCAGTGCGCACTTTCCCGGCCTTGAGAAACATCAAGATTAATCGGCGCTCTCCTGCCCCAGGATCTCGCTGGCGGCGCGATAGAGAATGGAGCAGCGCGTACCGCTGCGGCAGAACGCCAGGATCGGCTGCGGCAAGGTCTGCACCAGTTCGGCAAAACGCTCGGCATCGGCCTGCGTCAGGGCACCGCTGACCACAGGCTGGTAGACCCCTTCCAGGCCAGCCGTATCGGCAGCAGCCAGCACATCGGCAGACAACGGCTGTTCGGGGCCGCCCTCAAGATCGGGACGATTGATGATGACGCTGCGAAAGCCGGCCTGCGCCACGGCAGCCATGTCCTCGGGGCGCAACTGGGGGGCCACGGACAGGATCTCGCTCATGGCCACGACGGGAATAGACATCCTGTGTCTCCTGAATATTTTCAATGGACGAAAAGCATAACCGGCCACGCATGTCATGACAATGTCATGCTGCAGTGCCACATTAGTTACGTTTCGTCATATACTCTGGTGATTGAGTCGATCGATAGATTTCCCGACTTGATTTATCAACTTTATCGAACTTCTGGAGCACGCTGCATGCAGTCCCCCTTCTCCCTGGCCGGGAAAAAAGGCCTGATCGTCGGTATCGCCAATGACAAAAGCATTGCGTGGGGGTGTGCCAAGGCCATCCGCCAGGCGGGTGCCGAACTGGCCGTCACCTGGCAGACGGACAAAGCCCTGCCCCATGTGCAGCCGCTGTTCGACACGCTGCAGGCCCCCATCCAGATGCAGCTTGACGTGACGCAGCCGGCACAGATGGAAGCGGTTTTCGAGCGTATCCGCAACGAATGGGGTCGCCTGGATTTCGTTATCCACTCGATTGCCTTTGCGCCCAAGCAGGATCTGCATGGCCGTGTCATCGACAGTTCGGTCGAAGGTTTCCTGCAGGCCATGGATATTTCCTGCCACTCATTCGTGCGCATGGCGCGACTGGCCGAACCGTTGATGACAGAAGGTGGCAGCCTGCTGGCCATGAGCTACCTCGGTGCACAGGAAGTCGTGCCCCACTACGGCATCATGGGTCCGGTCAAGGCCGCGCTGGAGTCCTCGGTCCGCTATCTGGCATCGGAACTGGGCGAAGCCGGTATCCGCGTCCATGCCGTCTCGCCCGGCCCGATCAAGACCCGCGCCGCTTCGGGCATTGCCGATTTCGATCACCTGATCGCTGAAAATGCGCAGCGTGCCCCGCTGGGCGACATTCTCGACATCAACGACGTGGGTACCCTGTCGGCTTTCCTGGTCAGTGACGGTGCCCGCGCCATGACTGGCAGCACAGTCTACGTGGATGGCGGCTTCAACATCCTGAACTGAGCCGGCCTGCACGCCCCTGAGCGGCAAGTTGCCTCAGGGGCGTGCATCCACTGCCGGCGACGGATGGGCGGCACCCACAGGTGCCGGCGTGGTCGCACGAGGCGGCACCGGCGGCAAGGCCGGCGCAGCAGCCGGGTCCTGTGCAGGGAAACTGCGCGCCCGGCGCTGCACCTCGTTCTCCACATCCTCGTGCAGGATGCGGCGGATCTCGAGAATGGCTTCGGGCGTTTCCTGTACGCTGTGCCCGGAGTGCACGACCTTCTGCGACTCTGCACCGTCAAGATAGGCACTCCAGTAAGGCACGACACCATCATCGGAAGCCTCCAGCGGCACCGACATATCCTTCTGTCCGATCACTGAATGATAGCGAATGCCTTTGCCGATCGGCAGGTCAGCCGTGCGCAGGACGAACGGATCACCGACATCAAGGTTGTCGATGCTGGTCGGTAGCTTGAGCGGCCGCTTGCCCTCCAGCGCATCCGCCTTGCCGGCATCGGCGTTGCCGCCGGACTTGCCCTTGAACGCGCCTCCCACACTTTCCAGCATGTTCAGCGGCAGCCTGATCAGGCCCGACAGCCAGCGCACCAGCGTATTGCGGGCCATCGATGTGCCGCGATGCGGCGACGCCAGGAAAATGACCCGCTCCACACCCGGCATGGGATCGAACCGGAACAGTTGGGCCGCACGCGCCTCGAGTTGGGCCTGCTGCTCGGGATCCATCGCATTGTCCTGTGCCCAGCCTTCCCACAGCCCTTCCCCTGACGAGGAAGACAACAGGCGGGCCAGCACGCCCCCCATGCTGTGGCCGATCAGCACCATGTCCTGAGAGGCACGCGCCATGCCATCCGGATCGAAATGATGCAGGGTCTCCAGAATGGCACGCCGTATATAGGCCTGGTTGTAGGCCAGCGGCAGGTTGGTCGGGTAATAGACTTGCCAGATCTGGTAATTGCGACGCAGGGTTTCATCACCCATGATTTCATTGGCCAGATTGACCCAGGCTTCGGGGCTGCTGCCCAGGCCGTGCAACATCACAATGATGCGCCGGTCGGGATCATAGGGCTGCATCATGTAGATATGCGGGCGCTCGAATCCATCCTCGCGCCCCAGCAGCGTGCGCAGCGACTGTGTGGCAAAGCCCGAGCGTGCAAGCCAGAGCCCGTAGCCAGCCGTGAAGTTGGCGGCCAGTGGCACCCGCAACGAGCGCAACAGGATCGACTGCTTGCGATAGGGATCGTAGACATCGAGATAGACCGTGCGGGTCTTGAGCAACTCGTCGAGGGTCTCTGCATGAAACTTGAACACCACTGTCAGCGTCGGCGACGGCATTTCACTGAAGGGTTCATTCGTATCATCGCCGGAAGACAGCGGTCCGTCATCCACCACGGCGACCAGCTCCGCACCGAAGCCATCACGACGATAGACACTTCTCACGCCTGAAAACGACAGCGACGACGCCGGAATCAGCTCCTTGGGACGTACCTGGCCGCCAGGCAAGCGAATGCCGCTCAGGTCGGTCACGATGCGCCAGCCACCATAGGTCATCTCATCGGTCCGCTTGAGCGGTTCGGGATCATCCGTGGCATATGCATGGAACAGTGCCGTCGTGGCTTCCTGGACTGCATAGTTGTAATAGTCGAGCACCTGCGTCTGGCGATCCTCGAACGCCCGCTGGCTGGGCGAACGCTGGGTATAGAACAGATAGCCGTAGGCATAGCGCGCCGTCTGCAGCCAGGCATTGACCTTGGGATTTTCCACGCCCTTGACCGGCGTGGGCAGGTTCATGGCCTGCAGCAGCCACAGTTCTGCCAGCGTGGCCAGGCGCTTTTCATCGGGGATGCCGGACAGATTGGTCAGTACGTCGATGCAGGCCTGCGCCAGGCTGCCGCAATTTTTTGCTTCCAGCCCGGCCATCTGCAGGGTTTCGTCGGCGCTGGCGCTCAACGCACCGCTGGTGAGGATATCCCCTCGCTTGTGATTGATGTACTCGCTGGCACTGATGGAACGGATTTCCACCATGGCGCATCCGGACAGGATCGCCAGACACAACAATCCCGACCAGAACCGTACCGCCCCACGCATTGCATCGCTCATCTTGCCGATATCCAGGAACCTGCTCCAGATCCATCGCCTGCCGTCGCGACAGTGATGCTGTCTTCTCAATATTTGGGCACAAACGGCAAAAAGCCCGATGAAGCTGGGATCATCGGGCTTTTCTGAATTTTGGCGGAGCGGACGGGACTCGAACCCGCGACCCCCGGCGTGACAGGCCGGTATTCTAACCAACTGAACTACCGCTCCGCAGCGGTATGCCTTTCG
>NZ_JBEFDG010000082.1:0-38042 GCF_040137905.1 Corticimicrobacter sp. | reverse complement strand
CGGCAGTCGCTGGTCAATGCCCTGACGACACATTGGCCGCGTCGCCTGGCAGAGTCGTGGCTGGCTGCGACGGGTATGCCGGAGCACGCAGGCCGTCGCCTGGCCGACCTGTCTGATGCCACGCTGCGCCAGGCAGGCAGGCAGGCCCAGGGCTGGCAGCTCGTGCCATCTGGTACGGCAGGTTACAAAAAGGCCGAGGTGATGCGCGGTGGCGTGGATACGCGCGGCATCGACCAGAAAACCATGCAGGCCCGCAACGTCCCGGGACTGTTCTTCATTGGCGAGGCGCTGGACATGACTGGCTGGCTGGGAGGCTACAACTTCCAGTGGGCCTGGTCGTCGGCCGTGGCCTGCGGGCGTGCGTTGTAGGTGCTATTGCCTCTGCATGCCGGCAGGCAAGTGGCTGTTCGTATCGTGCTGGCCGACATACAGACAGGCGTACTTGCCTATCAGGCTGGATATTGATTTTCATTATTGAGAATTAATCGATGTTCTGATAAGGATATGCTTTGTTTTCTATCCCGGACGGGGGATAATCATTCGTTCGCTGATTGCGTTTTCCATTCATCAAATCGGAGATTTCACATGGCCTATACCTTGCCCGCACTGCCCTATGCCTACGACGCACTGGATCCCCACGTCGATGCGCAAACCATGGAAATTCACCACACCAAGCATCACCAGACCTACATCAACAATCTCAATGCCGCGCTCGAAGGCGCCGGCGTGTCGGCTGACCAGCCCGTTGATCAACTGATCGCCCACCTGGACAAACTGCCTGAAGGCATCCGCACCGCCGTGCGCAACAACGGTGGTGGCCATGCCAACCACACGCTGTTCTGGACCGTGATGGGCCCCAACGGTGGTGGCCAGCCCACGGCCGAACTGGCGCGTGCGGTCGATGCCGACCTGGGCGGTTTCGATGCCTTCAAGGATGCCTTTACCAAGGCTGCGCTGACTCGCTTCGGCAGCGGCTGGGCCTGGCTGAGCGTCAATGCACAGGGCAAGCTGGTGGTTGAAAGCACTGCCAACCAGGACAGCCCCCTGCAGGGCGGCAATACCCCGGTGCTGGGCCTGGATGTGTGGGAACATGCCTATTACCTCAAGTACCAGAACCGTCGTCCCGACTACATTGCCGCTTTCTACAGCGTGATCAACTGGGACGAAGTCACCCGCCGTTTCCTGGCCGCCAAGGCTGCCTGAGCGAGGTGCCGGCATGAATCTGCCCGAGGATCGTCGCTACGCCGCCACGCATGAATGGATTCTGCCCGAAGGCGAGGTCTGTCGGGTCGGGATCAGTGATCCCGCACAGGACCAGCTGGGCGACCTCGTATTCGTGGGCGAGGTCAAGGTGGGGGCACGACTGGGGGCTGGCGATGTGGCCGGTGTCGTCGAGTCGGTGAAGGCGGCTTCCGATATCCATGCACCGATCAGCGGTGAGATCGTTGCCTTCAACGATGCGCTGGGAGCAGAGCCGGAGCAGGTCAATGCCGCGCCCTACGAGGCCTGGATATTCAAGATCCGGCCCGACCGGCCTGCCGACATCGACAGTCTGCTCGATGCCAAGGCCTATGGGGCCTCTGTCTAGGTAGATAGCACATCCAGGATTTCGGGCCGGTAGCCGCAAGGCACCGGCCCGAGTTGTATGGGAAGCTTGCGCGTCTCATTGAGGTGGAAAGGCTTCTATCGTTGCCCGCACTTCACTCAAGGCCGGACCCAGCTTTTCGAAGGGCATGGAGGCCAGCGCCAGTCGCAGCGCATGCGGTGCGTGGTGTGTCGTGGCATAGGCTTCGGCCTTGGAGACGGCAATGTTCCGGGTTGCCAGTGCCGTGGCGATTCTGTCCATGCGCAGGCCTTCGGGCAGTCGCAGCCATAGGAAAGGGGCTGCGGGATGGGCGGTCATGTCCATGCCGTCCAGTATGTTCCTGGCCAGCGCCTGCCGCTTGCTCCATTCATTGCGCAAGTCAGTCTCCTGGCGCAGGACGGTGCCACTATCCAGCCAGCGGACAGCCATGGCCGACACGATGCCCGGCAAGCTCCAGCAGGCGGCGCGTATCGTGGCCCTGATCCGGGTAGCACAGCGATCGGGCACGACCATGAATCCAAAGCGCAGTCCACTGGCCAGGCTCTTGGAGAGGCTGGATACATGGATTGTCCTTTCCGGTGCCAGGCTTGCCAGTGCAGGAGGTGGCCGGGCTTCCAGGTAGGCGTATGCTGCATCCTCCAGCAGCCAGCAGTCATGCCGTCGCGCAATATCGACCAGTTGCAGGCGTTGTGTATGCGACAGTACCCAGCCGAGGGGGTTGTGCAGGGTAGGCATGGCGTGGATCATGCCTACCCGGTGTTGCCTGCACAGTCGATCGAGGGTTGCCAGATCCGGCCCGTCCGGCAGGCTGGGAATAGGCATGACCTCGAGGTGCTGTGCCGCAGCGAGCATCCGTAATCCCGGGTAGGTCAAGGCGTCGGCGGCCAGCCGGTCGTGAGGTGCGAGCAGGGCTGCTGCAGCAATGTATAACCCCTGCTGGGCACCATTGACGAGGAAGATCCGTTCAGGGGAGGCCTCGATGTTGCGCGCCTGGGCCAGGAACGCCGAGACACTGGCACGTTCCCTCATGCGTCCACCCGGTGGTGGCTGGCGCAGCAGACTGGCGGGATCTCCGGCTGCGGCCAGTTCACGCAGCATGGCGCGCAGCAATGCGGCCTGTTCCGGATGATCTGGATGGTTGAAGGACAGGTCAAGAGCCGAGGCATTCAGGCGTGCTTCGTCGCTGCTGTCCCAGTCGCGTTGCCGGGCATGATCCCTGACGAAAGTGCCGCGTCCAGTTTCGCCGATGACCAGCCCCATTTCTCCGAGGCGGGCATAGATTTTGCTGGCAGATGCCAGGGCCAGTCCGTGCCGGGCCGCCAGTTGTCTGTGCGTTGGCAATTGCGTTCCGGGCGGCAGGTGGCCTTCGCGGATGCGGGTGGCCAGTGCTTCGATCAGGGCGGCGACGGAATGACGAGGCATGCGACGTGTACGCAGGACAATTTTTTGATTGTCATAGTCTACGTCATTATGCTGGCCTGACCCGATATCAAAAGGAGACCTCTATGACTCGGACAGGAACACACTTGCCGGTGCTTGAATATCTGCAGAGAGCGGTGGCCGGTCGCTTGATGCCGGAGGATGCTACCCATATGCAGTATCCGACGGCGATCTCACAGTTGCTGGGATTCAGTATCGTGGTGGTCGATGAAGGCACGGCGACGATTGCGTTCGACGCCGACGCCGCGCTTCATGGCAACCAGCAGGGGACGGTGCATGGCGGGATGCTGTGCGAGCTGGCGGACGCGGCCATCGGGACTGCGCACTCGACTCTGATGGCCGAAGGCGAAAGTTTCGCCAGCATCGATCTGAAAGCGACGTTTTTGCGCCCGGTCTGGCGTGGGCGTCTGTTGGCGCATGCCCGGATCGAGCACCGCGGACGCACCGTAAGTCACTATCGCTGCGATATCCTGCGTGAAGATGGCAAACAGGTTGCGAGTGTTGCTAGTGCGGTCATGACGCTGCGGGGCGGGCAGGTGCACGGACATTCAGGAAGGACAAGCTAAACCGGCAAGCAGATCGATGTCTGTTGCCGAGCCTGTATGCTTGCGTGCCGGAAGCAGACCCGTCGCTTCCGGCATTCATGGGATCAATGTTGCTTGGTACCGAAGATGCGATCACCGGCATCACCCAGGCCGGGCAGGATATAACCGTTTTCATTGAGCTTGTCGTCAATGGAGGCCGCGTAGATGGTCACGTCGGGGTGCGCCGTGGTGACGCGTTCGATGCCTTCAGGCGCAGCCACCAGCACCAGGGCACGGATCTCGCGGCAGCCGGCGCGCTTGAGCAGGTCGATGGTGGCGACCATGGAGCCACCCGTGGCCAGCATGGGATCGATGACCAGCGCTAGGCGCTGGTCCAGTTCACCGACCAGTCGTTCCATGTAGGTCTGGGCTTCGAGGGTTTCCTCGTTGCGGGCGATGCCGACCACGCTGACACGGGCACCGGGAATCAGCGTGAGCACGCCGTCGAGCATGCCGATGCCGGCTCGCAGGATGGGCACGACCGTGACTTTCTTGCCGGAGAGCTTTTCGACCTCGACATCGCCGGCCCAGCCCCGGATGGTCACGGGTTCGAGCGGCAGGTCCTTTACGGCTTCGTAGGTCAGCAGTGCGCCGACCTCCTGTGACAGTTCACGAAAGCTTTTTGTGCTGAGATCGGCACGGCGCATCAGGCCGAGCTTGTGGCGGACGAGGGGATGGCGGATTTCGTGAATGGGCATGGCGAGGTCTGGTGCAACAAGGCTGGCAGGGTCAATGGCATGTCCGGGTCGGAGCCGGCTGCCGATGGTGGCATTTTACATGCCCGCCAGGGCCGGGGGCGCGGAAGGCCGGCCCCGGCGGAACAGGGAAAGGGCTACATGCCCGAGTAGACCGGACCCTCGCCGCCCTGCGGCGCGACCCAGACGATATTCTGGGTAGGGTCCTTGATGTCACAGGTCTTGCAGTGCACGCAGTTCTGGGCATTGATCTGCAGCCGTTCCGCGCCATCCTCCCCGGCGACGAATTCATAGACCCCGGCAGGGCAGTAGCGGGCCTCCGGGCCGGCATAGCGGGCCAGGTTGATGTCGACCGGAACCGCCGGGTTCTTGAGCGTGAGGTGGATGGGCTGGTTTTCTTCGTGGTTGGTGTTCGAGAGAAAGACCGAGCTCAGCCGATCGAACGTCAGCACGCCGTCGGGCTTGGGATACTCGATCGGGGGGCATTCCGCCGCCGGCCGCAGACAGGCGTGGTCGGGTTTGGTGCGATGCAGGGTCCACGGGATGTTTCCGCGCAGCAGCAATTGCTCTACACCCGTCATCAGCGTGGCGATGGTGCGGCCCTTCTTGAACCACTGCTTGAAGTTGCGTGCCTTGTGCAGTTCCGAATGCAGCCAGGATTGCTGGAAAGCGGCCGGGTAGGCTGCCAGGTCGTCATGGCTGCGATCAGCCGTGAGCGCGTCAAAGGCAGCCTCGGCAGCCATCATGCCGGACTTGATGGCTGCGTGGCTGCCCTTGATGCGGGAAACATTCATGAACCCGGCTTCGCAGCCGACCAGTGCACCGCCCGGGAAGACCAGCTTCGGCAACGACAGCAGGCCGCCGGCAGTCAGCGCCCGTGCGCCGTAGGCAATGCGGCGACCCCCTTCAAAGAAGGGGCGGATGGCCGGATGCGTCTTGTAGCGCTGGAATTCTTCGAAGGGGGATAGCCAGGGGTTGGCATAGTCCAGGCCGATGACCAGTCCGACCGCGACCAGGTTGTCCTTGAGGTGGTACAGGAAGGAGCCGCCATAGGTGTCGGTGTCGAGCGGCCAGCCTGCCGTGTGGACCACCAGGCCGGGCTGCGAGCGGGCAGGGTCGATTTCCCACAGTTCCTTGATGCCGATGCCATAGCTCTGCGGGTCGGCATCCTTGTCCAGTCCATAGCGCTCGATCAACTGGCGGCCCAGTTGGCCGCGCGCCCCTTCGGCAAAGATGGTGTAGCGGGCCAGCAGTTCCATGCCTGGCTGGTAGCCCGGCGTGTGGCTGCCGTCGCGGGCCACGCCCACATCGCCGGTGGCGACGCCGCGTACCTTGCCGTCGTCGGTATAGAGCACCTCACAGGCGGCAAAGCCGGGAAAGATATCGACGCCGAGTGCTTCGGCCTGCTCGCCCAGCCAGCGCACTACATCGCCCAGGCGGACGATGTAGTTGCCCCGGTTGTGAAAACAGGCGGGCAGCATCCAGTTGGGGGTGCTGCGTGCACCTGTCTGGCTCAGGAAAAGGAAGCGGTCTTCCGTGACTGGCGTGTCCAGCGGTGCGCCGGTTTCCTTCCAGTCAGGCAGCAGCTCCGTCAGGGCACCCGGATCCATCACGGCACCAGACAGGATGTGCGCACCCAGTTCGGCACCTTTTTCAAGTACACAGACGCTGATCTCGGCGTTGCGTTCGCCGGCCAGTTGCTTGAGGCGGATGGCCGTGGCCAGGCCACCTGGACCGCCACCGACGATGACGACATCGTATTCCATCGACTCGCGTTGAGACATATCCCGCTCTCCTAGAAATTTTCGCCATTGTATTGCACCGGCGCAACGGCTGGCTTCGCCATTGCCGAAGGGGGGATTCACGCAGGAGCCGGGAGCGAAACGGGACGTTTCAGGGATCGCCCAGGCAGGGCAAGCCGGTTATAATCCAAATTTCCTGTTCACGCCCGATTCAGACGGGCGTTTCCAAAGATGACCAAATACGTATTCGTGACTGGCGGTGTCGTGTCTTCCCTGGGCAAAGGGATCGCAGCCGCCTCACTGGCTGCCATCCTTGAGTCGCGTGGTCTGCAGGTGACCATGCTCAAGCTCGATCCCTACATCAACGTCGATCCGGGCACCATGAGCCCGTTCCAGCACGGCGAGGTCTTCGTGACCGAAGACGGTGCCGAGACCGATCTCGACCTGGGGCACTACGAGCGCTTCATCTCCACCAAGATGCGCCGCGCCAACAACTTCACCACTGGCCGGATCTATGAGTCGGTGCTGCGCAAGGAGCGCCGCGGCGACTATCTCGGCAAGACGGTGCAGGTGATCCCGCACATCACCAACGAGATCCAGGATTTCATCATGCGCGGTGCCGCCTCGGCCTGGGACGGCAAGGCGGATGTGGCCATCATCGAAATCGGCGGTACGGTGGGTGACATCGAGTCGCTGCCGTTCCTGGAGGCTGCACGTCAGATGGCGCTGCGCCTGGGGCGTGGCAATACGGCGTTCGTGCACCTGACCCTGGTGCCTTACATTCCGTCGGCAGGCGAGCTCAAGACCAAGCCGACCCAGCACTCCGTCAAGCACCTGCGCGAAATCGGCATCACGCCTGATGCGCTGTTGTGCCGGGCCGACCGCCGGATTCCGGAAGATGAGCGTGCCAAGATCTCGATGTTTTCGAACGTGCCGGCCGATGCCGTCATCTCGGTCTGGGATGTGGATTCGATCTACAAGATTCCTGCCATGCTGCACGACCAGAAGTTTGATGACCTGATCTGCGAAGCGCTCAATCTCAATCCGCCGGCTGCCGACCTGTCGATGTGGAACGATCTGGTCCATGCACAGGAAAACCCGGAGCGCGAAGTGCTGATCGGCATGGTAGGCAAGTATGTCGACCTGACCGAATCCTACAAGTCCCTGACCGAAGCGCTCAAGCATGCGGGTATTCATGCACGTGCCAAGGTCGTGATCGAGTATATCGATTCCGAAGATATCGAGGAGCGCGGCACCGATCAACTGGCCCATCTCGATGCCATCCTGGTGCCTGGCGGTTTCGGCAAGCGCGGTACCGAAGGCAAGATGGCCGCGATCCGCTATGCCCGCGAAAACAAGGTGCCCTATCTGGGCATCTGCCTGGGCATGCAACTGGCCGTGATCGAGTTCGCCCGCAACAAGGCCGGCCTGAGCGGTGCAAATAGCACCGAATTCGACCATGATACCCTGCATCCTGTCGTGGCACTGATCAACGAATGGACCGACCGTGAGGGTCGGGTCGAGCATCGCGATGCCGATTCCGACCTGGGCGGCACCATGCGCAAGGGGGCCCAGCGCTGCCCGGTCAAGCCGGATACGCGGGCCTTCCGCATCTACGGTCCCGAGGTCAATGAGCGCCATCGCCACCGGTACGAAGTCAACAACGTCTATGTGCCCAAGCTGGAAGCCGCAGGGCTGGTGATCAGCGCACGTACGCCGACCGAGAACCTGCCGGAAATCATGGAGCTGCCCGACCACCCCTGGTTCATGGGCGTGCAGTTCCATCCGGAATTCACGTCCACGCCGCGCGACGGGCATCCGCTGTTTTCCAGCTACCTGAATGCCGCGATCGAACTTCAGGCAGGCAAGGCGGCACGCGAGCGCGAAGCATCGCAGGACGTGTCCTGATTCATCCCTAGGAGCGGATATGCAACTGTGCGGTTTTCCGGTAGGCCTGGAACATCCCTTTTTCCTGATCGCCGGGCCGTGCGTGATCGAATCCCGGCAGATGGCGTTCGATACGGCGGGTGCGCTCAAGGAATTGTGCGCCTCGCTGGGCGTTCCATTCATCTACAAGAGCTCCTTCGACAAGGCCAATCGCAGTTCCGGGACATCGTATCGCGGTCCCGGCCAGGATGCCGGGCTGCAGATACTCGCCGATGTGCGTGCGGAACTGGGCGTGCCGGTGCTGACCGATGTGCATGACATCAACCAGGTTGCCGATGTCGCAGCCGTCGTCGATGTACTGCAGACGCCGGCCTTTCTTTGCCGGCAGACGGATTTCATCCGTGCCTGTGCGGCTACGCTCAAGCCGGTCAACATCAAGAAGGGCCAGTTCCTGGCACCGCATGACATGAAGCATGTCGCCGACAAGGCGCGCGCGGCAGCCATTGATGCTGGCGGCGACGGCAGCACCATCATGGTGTGTGAGCGTGGTGCCTCGTTTGGCTACAACAACCTGGTCTCGGACATGCGTTCGCTGGCCATCATGCGCGAGACCGACTGCCCGGTCGTGTTCGATGCCACCCACTCGGTGCAGTTGCCCGGTGGGCAGGGTACGTCATCCGGCGGGCAACGCGAGTTCGTGCCGGTGCTGGCGCGCGCAGCGGTCGCTGTCGGTGTGGCCGGCCTGTTCATGGAAACCCACCCGGATCCGGCCCAGGCGCTGTCCGACGGCCCCAATGCCGTGCCGCTGGCGCGCATGGGCGAACTGCTCGAATCCCTGGTGGCCCTGGATCGCATCGTCAAGCAGCGTCCGCTGCTGGAACAGAATTTCTAGTGCCGGATACGGTGCTGGACCCTGGATTAACTTTTTTGAGGAATGACTCCTATGAGCGCTATTGTTGACATCATCGGTCGCGAAATCCTGGATTCCCGCGGCAATCCCACGGTCGAGTGTGACGTGCTGCTTGAATCCGGTGCGATGGGCCGTGCCTCGGTGCCGTCCGGTGCCTCCACGGGCACCCGTGAAGCCGTCGAGTTGCGTGATGGTGACAAGGCGCGCTACCTCGGCAAGGGCGTGCTCACGGCGGTCGAAAACCTCAATACCGAAATTTCCGAAGCACTGATGGGCCTGGATGCCCAGGAGCAGACGTTCATCGACCGCACGCTGATCGAGCTTGATGGCACCGAAAACAAGGATCGCCTGGGTGCCAACGCCATCCTGGCCGTCAGCATGGCCGTGGCACGTGCCGCTGCCGACGAAGCAGGGCTGTCGCTGTACCGCTATTTCGGTGGCAGTGGTCCGGTCAGCATGCCGGTGCCCATGATGAACGTGATCAACGGTGGTGCGCATGCCAACAACACGCTCGACCTGCAGGAATTCATGATCCTGCCGGTGGGGGCCTCCAGCTTCCGCGAGGCGCTGCGCATGGGTGCCGAAGTATTCCATGCACTCAAGAAGCTGATCCATGACCAGGGTATGTCCACTGCCGTGGGTGACGAAGGTGGCTTTGCACCCAACGTGGCCAGCCACGAGGCGGCTATCCAACTGATTCTGACCGCCATCGAACGCGCAGGCTACGAAGCCGGTTCGCAGATTGCGCTGGGCCTGGATTGCGCCAGCTCCGAGTTCTACCGTGACGGCAAATACCATCTGGCGGGCGAGGGCGGCATCAGCCTGACCTCGCAGGAGTTCGCCAATCTGCTGGAAACCTGGGTCGACAAGTACCCGATCATCTCGATCGAAGATGGCATGGCCGAAAACGACTGGGACGGCTGGAAGCTGTTGACCGAGCAACTGGGTCGCAAGGTGCAACTGGTAGGGGACGACCTGTTCGTGACTAATACCCGCATCCTCAAGCAGGGCATCGAGCAGGGCGTGGCCAACTCCATCCTGATCAAGATCAACCAGATTGGCACGTTGTCAGAAACCTTCGCCGCCATCGAGATGGCCAAACGTGCTGGTTATACTGCCGTGGTCTCGCATCGCTCGGGCGAAACCGAGGATTCGACCATCGCCGATATCGCCGTGGCGACCAACGCCATGCAGATCAAGACCGGTTCGCTGTCGCGCTCGGATCGTATGGCCAAGTACAACCAGTTGCTGCGCATCGAGGAAGAACTGGCCGAAGTGGCCAGCTATCCCGGTCGCGAAGCGTTCTACAACCTGCGCTGATCCTATCCTCGGGACTGATCCATCTTGCGCCCCATCCTGCTCGTCCTGCTGACGCTGCTGCTGCTGATCCAGTATCCACTCTGGCTCGGCAATGGCAGCTGGACTCGGGTTTGGGTGCTGCGCGAGGATCTGGCTGCGCTGCAGCAGGTCAATGAAGGCCTGCGCCAGCGCAATGCAGCACTGACCGCCGAAGTCAGCGACCTGCAGGATGGTACGGAAGCGGCCGAAGAGCACGCCCGTATCGATCTGGGCATGCAAAACAAAAACGAGATATTCGTCCAGATTCTTCCCGGTGCAGCTTCGCCGGCCCCTTGATGGCCTGGGCTGGTGGCCAGCTCCGTCAAGTGGTACCTTTTTCAGTGCCGCAGCACAATGCAATGCCGCATAATGGCTCATCCATTCCGATAGGTGTGGCGGTACCCGTCTGTGCGGCTGTCCCGGTCGATGTCGTGGGGGCGGTCGTGCCAGCATTGGTGGGCGTGGTGGCAGGCCAGCGTGTCGGCACAACGGGGGAAGGAGGCGGTGTGCCTTGTTGGTCTGTTGACGATGCCGTGCCGTGTTCCGGCCAATGACGTGCATGCGATTGCATGCCGACCCGCACCTCGACGTGGATCGGCACGGCAGGCAGGCCGGGCAGCCAGGGGCGATGCGGGTAGTCCAGGGCCAGGTGCAGTGTGTTGGCCTCGAATATGGTCTGTCCGGAATGAGGGCCGCGCCCGTCCGGCCAGCCCTGCGCCAGGCGGGTATGGTGTTGTTCCTGCTGGTAATCATGTCGGATGACTGGTGTGTGCGCCTGGACTGGATCGTGCTGGCTGAAGTCGGCGTGGCTGTCTGATGAGGGCGATAGTACCTGTAGCTGCCACTGTGTTGCCGTTGCCATATGCTGGCGCAACGGCGTGGGCAGGCTGGCGAGAAAGGCAGCGCGAATGGTCTCTGGCGAGGCGGCGGCGGTGCTGCCTGCGCGCGCCGACTCATGCAGGGCGTGGCGCAGCAGCAGGCGCTGCTGGTGCCAGTGGGCGGTTTCGGCCACCAGCATGCCCATGCCCAGGAGCGGCAGGGCCGCCAGGGTGAATTCGAGCGTGCCGGCACCGCGATGGTGCGGTGGTGGGGAATGGGACATGATGGCGTGATCCTGCCGGAGAAAAGACCAGTCTGCCTGTTCCTGCGTGGGTTGTCGCCTGTCAGAAATGACAGCTCTTGCCTGTTTGTGCGATCCATGTGTGCGGCGATGTGTCGTCATGACACGACAGATGGGTGCAGACAAGGCAAGCCGGACGATTCGCGCTAAACTGCTGGCGGTGCCACGCAAGTCAAGTGCTGGATGCATGCAAATTTGCCTGCTCGTGCGTTGTATGAGCACGTTGCCCTGCAATATGGGCTGCACATGTGCTAGAATTAGCGGTTTTCTAACATTTTTTTAAGGAATTACCTATGGTGGTGATTCGCCTGTCCCGCGGCGGCTCGAAAAAGCGTCCTTTCTACAACGTTGTTGCAGCCGATTCGCGCAATCGTCGCGATGGCCGCTTCATTGAGCGTGTAGGCTTCTACAACCCGGTGGCCAACGAAGGCCAAGAGCGTCTGCGCATTGCGCTGGAGCGCCTGGAATACTGGAAGAGCAACGGCGCACAACTGTCGCCGGCCGTTGTCCGTCTGGTCAAAGAGCAAGCCGCTCAAGTTGCTGCCGCCTGAGATCGTTCAAGCAGGCAGCGGCGAGTCGGTGCCTGATGATCTGGTAGAGCTGGGCCGAATTCTTTCGGCCTACGGTGTGCGCGGCTGGCTCAAGATCGCGCCCCACTCGCAGCAGTTCGATAGCCTGCTCAAGGCAAAGACGTGGTGGATAGCGCCCTCGGCGCATGCTGCTGCGTCTGCTTGCACTCCTGTTGCCTACAAGGTGATGGCTGCACGAGGTCACAGCGCCAGCGTGGTTGCGCAACTTGAGGGTTGTGCGGACCGGGATGGTGCAGAGGCCCTGCGCGGTGCCACTGTGCATATTCCCCGCAGCGCCTTTCCGCAGCCTGCGGAGGGCGAGTATTACTGGGTCGACCTGATTGGCTGTGCCTTGTTCGGCCAGGACGATGCCGGGGCGGTCGTGCAGCTCGGCACCGTCGATGAGGTCATGGACAATGGTGCTCATTCCGTGCTCAAGGTCAGCAATGGCACATTGGTGCCTTTCGTCGATGCGCATGTGCTGGCCGTGGATATGGCAGCCAGGCGCATCGATACCAACTGGCCTGCCGACTTTTGAGTCCCGATCTGGCGGCTTGCCATGCGTTTTGATCTGATCACCCTGTTTCCTGCCATGTTCGATCCGATTCGTGATCTGGGCGTGACAGGGCGGGCGCACCGCCAGGGGATCTGGCAACTGCACCCCTGGAACCCGCGAGACTTCACGCAGGATGCCCATCGTACCGTGGACGATCGCCCTTATGGGGGCGGACCTGGCATGGTCATGATGGTCGAACCGTTGCATCAGGCTGTCGCGGCTGCCCGGCAAGCGCGCGCATCGATGCGGGGTAATGCGCCGGTCGTGCTGTTCACGCCTACGGGGCGTCGTTTCGATCAAGGCGTGGCGCAGTCCCTTTCCGAAGGGGAGGGGGCCATCCTGGTCTGCGGACGCTATGAAGGCATTGACCAGCGTTTCATTGACCGGGAAGTGGATATCGAGCTATCGCTGGGTGATTTTGTCCTGTCGGGCGGCGAAATTCCGGCCATGGCGCTGATGGATGCCGTGGTGCGGCTCTTGCCCGGTGTACTCAATGATGCAGACTCGGCACGCTTTGATTCGTTCAATGGGGCGTTGTCAGGTCTGCTGGATAGTCCGCACTACACGCGGCCTGAAATCCATGAGGGCGAGTCGGTGCCCGCCGAACTGCTGTCCGGTCATCACGCGCAGATTGCGCTCTGGCGACGCCGACAGTCGCTGACGCTGACAGCCGGGCGGCGTCCCGATCTGATCGAGCGTGCACGCAGCCAGGGTTGGCTGACCTCAGATGACGAGCGTTGGCTTGCTGGCCTGCCCGGCGGCAGGCGCTAGGTATCGACGATATGCCTAAGGGCGTATCAATCGCCCTGATCCTACCTTGATGTGTCCTGTTGCACGGTGCCGAACCGGATGCATATCCTGAATCCCTTGCCTTCCAGCCCTGTACTGCACTGAATATCTGCCTGGTGCCAGTGGGCGATCCGCTGTACCAGTGATAGGCCGATACCACTGCCGGGTACGGGTGTATTGGCCAGCCGGTAAAAACGCTCGAAGATGCGCTCATGTTCACTTTCGGGAATGCCGGGGCCATTGTCGGCGACGCTCAGTTCGACGCGCTGGTCAGGGGCCATGCGACAGATGACTTCGATCCGGCCTTGCTCCGGGGTATAACGCAATGCATTTTCCAGCAGATTGCGCAGCAGTACGCCCAGTGCATCCATGTGTCCGTTCACCAGGCAGGGCTCAAGCAACAGCGTAATGCGCTGTTGCTTGCGGCGGGCGCTCGACTCGAGGTCGCGGGCCACGACAGTGGCAATCTGGTGCAGCGGAACGTCAGTCTGGCAAGGGGCTTCGCAGGACTGGATGGTATCCAGGCGTGCCTGCGCCAGGAATTGCTCGGCCAGGCGGCTGGTGGTCTGCGCTGTGGCCAGCAGTTTTTGCAGCGCCTTTTCCGTGTCTTCGGGGTTGCGGCTGCGTGCCGCGATCTCGGCCTGCGTGCTCAGTGCAGCCAGCGGCGTGCGCAGTTCATGTGCCGTATCGGCGATGAAGTGGCGTTCCCGGTCGAGCGCGGTCTTGAGACGGCGCAGCAATTGGTTGACGGCTTCGATCAGCGGGCTGAGTTCGGTGGGCAGGCGGGTGGGGGGCAGCGGAGTCAGATCGAAAGGGTCGCGTGTCTGCAGGGTGGTGCGGATGCTGTCCACAGGCTTGAAGGAGCGGCGCACGACGATCCAGACAATCAGGATCTGCAGCAGCATGATCAACAGGGTGAAGATCAGCGACCCCTTGACCCAGTGCAGGTAATCCTTGCGCAGGAGATCGTGGGAGCGTGCCACCTGCACCTGGAAGCGATGTCCCTTGTCGGAAACGCTGTAGACCCGCCAGCCGCCGGAATCGGGCAGGTTGTGTACCGAGAAGCCGGTATGGAAGCTCGCATTCAGTGGGGTATCCGGTGCCGTGGTCGAGCGCAGCAACAGGCGACCCGTGCCGACTTCCCAGACCTGGAATGTGATCTGTTCCGCGGGCAGGGCACCCAGGTCGGCCGGGTCCACCAGTGGCATGGCCGAGGCATCGTCTGTGTAGAGGACGTCATGCGACAGCGTGGCCAGCATCTGCAGGCCGATGTCCTGGAGAATGGCGTCCCACTGGCTGCTTTGCGTGCGATTGAGCTGGACCGATTGATAGGCAAAACCGGCAATCCAGAACAGGAACAGCGTGAGGAACAGGCTGAGTGTCAGTCGCAGTCGCAACGAATGCATGGTGTCTCCAGTTGAAGCCTGTGGTGAGGCTCTGTGTGGGCAGGTGTCAGTCGCCGTTGCTCGACGCATCGATGCGGTAGCCGCTGCCATGTACGGTCTGGATCAGGTCGTTGCCCAGCTTGCGGCGCAACTGGTGGATGTAGACTGCCACCGTGTTGCTTTCGATAGTGCCGTGGTTGCCATAGACGGCATCTTCGAGATGCTCGCGCGCCAGGGTGCGACCCCGACTTTCCAGCAGGGCCAGCAGTGTGCGGTACTCATGCTCGCTGAGCGACACCAGGCGGCCGGCCCGGTAGACCTGGCGTCGTGCGGGCTCGATGACAATATCGCGAATCTGCAGCTGGGGCGTGACGGTCTGCTGACTGCGACGGATCACGGCACGCAACCGGGCGCTCAGCTCATCAAGCTGGAAAGGCTTGACGACATAGTCGTCGGCGCCGGCATCCAGTCCTGCGATGCGCTCGCTGACCTGATCGCGTGCTGTCACGATCAGGACGGGCGTGGCATCGTAGCGGTCGCGCAGGTGGCTCAGCACCTGCAGCCCGGAGGCATCCGGCAGGCCGATGTCGAGTAGCACGGCCTGGTACTCATGCCCGGGTGCCAGACTGATGCGGGCCGTCGCGGTATCGCGGGCCCAGTCAATCGTGGCCTGCATATCCTGTTGCAGGCCGGTCTGGATAGCGTCACCCAGCAGGGCATCGTCTTCGACCAGCAGGATACGCAGGGATGCCATGATCAGCCCTTGAGCCGGCTGCGCTGTTCGCGCACGCGTACCAGGGTGTCCTGGAACTGGACCAGGCGCGCCTTTTCCTGCTCGACGACGGTGGCTGGTGCACGTTCGACGAAGCTGGCATTCGACAGCTTGCCTTCGGCCTTGCCGATTTCCTTTTCAAGTCGTTCGATTTCCTTGTCCAGCCGTGCCTGCTCGGCGGCCACGTCGATTTCGACGTGCAGCATCAGGCGGTTGTCACCGACTACCTGTACGGGGGCACCCAGATCGGGCAGGGTGTCGGCAATCTGCACTTCGGACAGCTTGGCCAGTGCGGCCAGGTAGCCCTGGTTGCGTGCCAGCACGGTCTGGTTGCCGGTCGCGATCAGCGGCACGCGCTGGGCGGGCGACAGACTCATCTCGCCGCGCAGTGCGCGTACGGCTTCGATCTGTGCCTTGAGTTCTGCCATGTCGGCTTCGGCTGCTTCGTCGATGGCAGCAGGATTGGCCTGGGGGTAGGGCTGGATGCTGACGCTGCTGGTCTCGTCGGTGCGACGCTTGCCGGCCACCAGCGATACCTTCTGCCACAGTGCCTCGGTGATGAACGGAATGATCGGGTGCGCCAGTCGCAATGTGACCTCGAGTACCCGGATCAGGGTGCGTCGGGTGCCCAGTTGCTGTGCCGGCGTGCCGGTCTGGATCTGTACCTTGGCCAGTTCAAGGTACCAGTCGCAGTATTCGTCCCAGACAAAGCGGTACAGTGCATTGGCAATGTTGTCAAAACGGTAGTCGGCAAAGCCCCGCTCGATGTCAGCCTCGAGTTTTTGCAGCAGGCTGATGATCCAGCGATCGGCGAAGGACAGTTCGGCCTGCGAAGCCTCCGGGCTGTCGGCTCGTTCCAGGCCAAGCGCATGGCCTTCGGTGTTCATCAGCACGAAGCGTGTCGCGTTCCAGAGCTTGTTGCAGAAGTTGCGGTAGCCTTCGCAGCGCTTGAGGTCGAAGTTGATGTTGCGGCCCAGCGTGGCATAGGCGGCCATGGTAAAGCGCAACGCATCGGTGCCGAATGCGGGGATACCGTCGGGATAGGTCTTGCGGGTCTTTTTCTCGATATCGCCGGCCTGCCTGGGATTCATCAGGCCGGTGGTGCGTTTCTGAACCAGGGTTTCGAGGTCAACGCCGTCGATGAGGTCGACCGGGTCGAGCGTGTTGCCCTTGGACTTGCTCATTTTCTGGCCGTCGGCATCGCGGATCAGGCCGTGCACATACACATGCTTGAACGGGATCTGGCCGGTCAGGTGGGTCGACATCATGACCATGCGGGCGACCCAGAAGAAAATGATGTCGAAGCCGGTGACCAGGACGCTGGAGGGCAGGTAGCGCTCAAGATCGGGCGTCTTTTCGGGCCAGCCCATGGTGGTGAAAGGCACCAGGGCCGAGGAGAACCAGGTGTCCAGCACATCGGCATCGCGTGTCAGCGGACCGGCCACGCCGGCTTCGCGGGCCTGGGCCAGTGCTTCTTCTTCGGTGTGGGCCACGAATACCTGGCCGTCTTCGCTGTGCCAGGCCGGGATCTGGTGGCCCCACCAGAGCTGGCGTGAAATGCACCAATCCTGGATGTTTTCCAGCCACTGGTTGTAGGTCGTGGTCCAGTTCTCTGGATAGAACTTGATATCGCCCTTGGCGACGGCATCGAGTGCGACCTGGGTGATGCTTTTGCCGGGATGGAAGGTGCCTTCCGGGGCGGCCTTGCTCATGGCCACGAACCACTGGTCGGTCAGCATGGGCTCGAGGACGACGCCGGTCCGGTCGCCCTTGGGTTGCATCATGGTGTGCTTGTCGACCTTGACCAGCCAGCCCTGGGTTTCGAGTTCCGCGACCACGGCCTTGCGGGCGTCGAAGCGGTCCAGGCCCCGGAACTGCTCGGGGGCGTTGTCGTTGATGCGGGCATCCAGCGTCAGGATGTTGATCAGCGGCAGATCGTGGCGTTGTGCGCAGGCATAGTCGTTGAAGTCGTGGGCGCCGGTGATTTTCACGCAGCCCGTACCGAATGCCGGATCGACGAAGTCATCGGCGATGATCGGGATTTCACGCCCGCTCAGAGGCAGGACGAGCATCTTGCCGACCAGATGGCTGTAGCGCACATCATCGGGATGGACGCTGACGGCATTGTCGCCGAGCATGGTTTCGGGCCGGGTGGTAGCCACGGTCAGGCCGCGCAGCTCGGTACGGTTGCCTTCGCTGTCGGTGATGGTCTGCGGGCCGTCGGCGAAGGGGTAGAGGATGTGCCACAGGTGGCCTTCGGTCTCCTCCATCTGCACTTCGAGGTCGGAAACGGCAGTCAGCAGCTTGGGATCCCAGTTGACCAGCCGCTTGCCGCGATAGATCAGGCCCTGGCGATAGAGCCGCACGAAGGTTTCGACCACGCCGCGCGACATGCGCTCGTCCATGGTGAAGTATTCGCGGGGCCAGTCGGCCGAGGCACCCAGGCGACGCACCTGACGGGTGATGGTGGAGCCCGACTGCTCTTTCCAGGCCCAGACTTTTTCGGTGAATTTTTCACGGCCAAGGTCATGGCGGGAGATTTTCTGCGCGTCGAGCTGACGTTCGACGACGATCTGGGTGGCGATGCCGGCGTGGTCGGTGCCCGGCACGAAGACCGTGTCGTCACCGGCCATGCGCCGATAACGGATCAGGCCATCCATGATGGTCTGGTTGAAGGCGTGCCCCATGTGCAGGGTGCCGGTCACATTGGGTGGCGGGAACTGGATGACGTAGGGAGCTGCCGCGTCGGCCTGGGCCGGACTGACGTGCTGGCCTGCGGCAAAGTAGCCCCGGCGTTCCCACTCGGGGTACCAGTAGGCTTCCAGTTCGGCGGGTTCGAAGCTCTTGGGGAGTTCGGCGTTGTGATCGGTGGATGAGGTCATTGCGTCTGAAATAGATGTCGTGTCGCCGGCGAGGCGCGCAGCGGCAGAAGTTGTAAAGTCAACCCGTTATTCTAAGTGAATACGCAGAGGATGGGATGGAGGAAGTCCAGGACGGTTGCGGATGTCTTGTGGTTGTGATGATTGGAAATGATATGTATGAATTCCGGGGGATGTTCTAAAATCCGTCCCCCCTCCCCCTCTGGGGAGATGGGTGTTTTTACAGATAGGGAAGCTTTGAATATGCTTGGAAGTAGCAAGAATGCCGGTGCCGCAGTCGATGAGGCACAAATCCTGAAAGAGTTGCACCAACGTATCGAACAGCAGAGCCTGCCTGTAGCCGTCAGGGACGAGATGGAGGCGCAGTTGGTCGATCTGGATTCGTACATGGGAACGTCGGCCTTGACAGGGCTGCAGGCCCGAACCAATCGGGCCAATATCTGGGGAGGTGTGATGGCATCCCCTTTCTTGATATATATGCTGTTTTTGGTGTTCAACCGCTTTACCGACAAGCTGGGGCTGCATTTGGGTGGCACGGCTTTGTTGAACAGGTTCAACGCATTTCTGCTGGATTCCTGGTGGTTGCTGGTGCTGTGGCTTGTGGTTATGGGGGGGCTGTTTCTCTATTACTACGGGCTCAAGCGCAAGACTGAGCAGGCAAGAAAAATGCTGATAGATGCTTTTTATGCCAGGACTTCGTCGTTTGGCGGTGTTTGAGTGGTCGGTATGTTTGGGTCTTTTGTGAGATGAATCATGAGTTTGTTTGGTTTTGCCAGTGCCCTTGGCAGTGCGATGGAAAATACGGAGTTGCTGAAGGCGCTGCATCAGCGCATCGAACAGCAGCGAGTGCCTGTGGCATCGCGGGATGATCTGGGGCCGCAACTGCTTGAACTGGAGCGCTATATGGGGTCTACCGCGTTCAGTGATGTGCAGTCCAGGGTTCGCAAGAGCACGATCTGGATGATCGTGGTGTTTTTGCCGGTAGCTGTTTTTATGTTGCTTGCCGGTGGGGCTTACGGACTGGAAATGTTCGGTGTCGGGTCGGGTGTGGATGCCGTGGTGCATCAACTGGCCCTTTTTGTGACTGCCTATCCGTCGCAGGTGATGGTGTGGGCCGCGCTGGCAATAGCGATACTGGTCTACTGGAAGTGGCTTGGTCACAAGGCCGGGCAGGTCAGGCTGGCATTGGCTGATGCCTTTTTTGAAAAGACAGAACCCGCGGCACCGTTTGGCGGTGCCTGACTGTGTGACAGACTGCGCACGATGGGCGTACTGCGTGCGTCCGTCATGATAGAATGATGGGCTGGGCATAGTGCCTAGAATCCCTCTGTTTTCAGGCAGACCAACGATTGCATGGCGGACCTGCCAGGCATGCTGCCTGATTCCACCCCGATTTTGATCGTTTCTGTCTGGAGTTCTCCATGTCCGTAGAGCGTACGCTTTCCATCATCAAGCCCGATGCCGTTGCCAAGAACGTGATCGGCCAGATCGTTGCCCGTTTCGAGCAGGCTGACCTGAAGGTCATCGCCGCCCGTCTGCAGCAACTGTCCCGTACCGATGCCGAGCGTTTCTACGCCGTTCATGCCGAACGCCCCTTTTTCAAGGATCTGGTCGAGTTCATGATCTCCGGCCCGGTGTTCGTGCAGGTGCTCGAGGGTGAAAACGCCATCCAGAAGAACCGCGACCTGATGGGTGCCACCGATCCCAAGAAGGCCGAGGCCGGCACCATCCGCGCTGACTTCGCCGACAGCATCGACGCCAACGCCGTGCACGGTTCCGATGCGCCCGAAACCGCGCGCAACGAAATCGCCTTCTTCTTCCCCGAGTTCAATATCCACAGCCGCTGATCGGCTGCGACAGATCTGCCGTGAACGATACCGTAAGAGAAAACCTCCTGGGGCTGACGCCCGCCGAACTGTCCGACCTGGTCGGAAAGTGGGGCGGCAAGCCTTTTCGTGCACGGCAGTTGCAGCGCTGGATACACCAGCGTGGCGTCGATTCCTTCGATGACATGACGGATCTGGCGCGGGATTTTCGCGCCAGCCTGTCTGCGCATTGCATGATCAGTGCGCCGGGCGTCGTGACCGAACACCTGTCGGCCGATGGCACGCGCAAGTGGCTGTTCGACGTCGGTCAGAACAATGCCGTCGAAACCGTATTCATCCCCGAGGACGACCGGGGTACGTTGTGTATTTCCAGCCAGGCCGGCTGTACCGTCGGCTGCCCGTTTTGCTCGACAGGGCACCAGGGCTTCAACCGCAACCTGCAGACCAGCGAGATCATCGGTCAACTGTGGTGGGCGCGGCGGGTGCTGGCCGAGGCGCAGGCGCGCAGTGGCGAGCCGGTACGCGAAGGGTCCGATACCCGGCTGGTGACCAACGTCGTCATGATGGGCATGGGCGAGCCCTTGCTCAACTACGATCAGGTGGTCAATGCGCTGCACCTGATGCTCGACGACAATGCCTATGGCCTGTCGCGTCGCCGGGTGACGGTGTCGACGTCAGGCGTGGTGCCGATGATGGATCGTCTGTCCAAGGATTGCCCCGTGGCGCTGGCAGTATCGCTGCATGCGCCCAACGATGCGTTGCGCGACCGGCTGGTGCCACTCAACCGCAAGTATCCCCTCAAGGAACTGCTGGCGGCCTGCGAGCGCTATCTCGACCATGCGCCGCGGGATTTCATTACTTTCGAATATGTCATGCTGGATGGCGTCAATGACGATGACCAGCATGCACGGGAACTGATCCGGATTGCCCGGCAACTGCACTGCAAGTTCAACCTGATTCCGTTCAACCCTTTCCCGCAGTCCGGCCTGTTGCGCTCGCCATCCGCGCGCGTGCGTGCCTTCGCCGGCATCCTGATGGATGCGGGCGTGGTCACCACGGTGCGCAAGACGCGTGGCGACGATATCGATGCCGCCTGTGGGCAATTGGCCGGTGAGGTGCGTGATCGCACCCGTATCAGCGAACGGATGCCAGGGGCACGTGCTGCCATCCCGATCAAAGAGGTTAGAGCATGACGCGCAGCGTTGAACGCACGGATGAAGTATCCCTGTCCAGGAAACTGGCAACGGGGTTGAGTGACAATGGGCAAGGGGCTGGTGCAGCCCTCAGGGCGCTGCGCGAATCCAAGGGATTGACCCTGGAAGATGCCTCGGCCTATATGAAGCATCCGGTCAGCCGGATCCAGGCGCTTGAGGAAGAGCGCTGGGACGTCCTGCCCAAGGGCACGGCGTTGCGTGGCATGATTCGCAACTATGCTCGCTTCCTGGGGGCTGACGGTCAGGCGCTGGTGCAGGCGCTGGAGCCTGCGATCGGCAAGACTGGTGCCGGGCTCGGCGAAAGCGTGCTGGCCAAGGGCGTGCCCGATATCCGTGAGCGTGCCCAGGTCGGCAGCTGGGTCTGGCTGTTTACCCTGCTGCTGGTATGCGCGGCGGTATTGGCCTATGCCAGTTGGCAAGGCTGGCTGCCTGCGGACTGGTGGTCGGGCGAAGGCAACTGACAGGAGGGCGGCGTATGTCCGGAGACGTGCACAACATGGCATCCTTGGAGACGGCGCAGTCATACCAGCAGGCGCTGGAAGCTCGCATCGAGCATGCGCCGGAACCCGATGCCGCTGGCGCACAGGCCCGACGCCTGACTCGTCAGGTAGTCGTGCAGCATGGTGAACGACGGGTCCGGGTGGGCGCAGACGCGCCGGTCGTGGTCCAGTCCATGACCAATACCGATACTGCCGATGCCGTGGCGACGGCCATTCAGGTCAAGGAACTCACGCTGGCGGGTTCCGAGATGGTGCGGATCACGGTCAACAGCCCGGAAGCTGCTGCCGAGGTGCCGGCCATTCGCGAGCAGCTCGACCGCATGGGCGTGGATACGCCCTTGATCGGTGATTTCCACTACAACGGCCATAAATTGCTGTCCGATTTTCCGGAATGCGCCCAGGCGCTTTCCAAGTACCGTATCAATCCTGGCAATATGGGTGGCGGCAAGCGCCGCGACGACAATTTTGCCAAAATGATCGAGGTGGCCTGCCGTTACGGCAAGCCGGTGCGTATCGGTGTCAACTGGGGCAGCCTCGATCACGAGCTGATGGCCCGCATGATGGATGCCAACAATCGTCGCACCCAGCCCTGGTCGGCCCAGGCATTGATGCGCGAGGCCCTGGTGGTGTCTGCCATCAGCAATGCCCGTCGCGCCGAGGAGCTTGGGTTGCCGGGCGATGCCATTGTGTTGTCCTGCAAGGTCAGCCATGTGCAGGACCTGATCTCGGTCTATCGCGATCTGTCGGCGCGCTGTGATTATCCCCTGCACTTGGGGCTGACCGAGGCCGGCATGGGCAGCAAGGGCATCGTGGCCTCCACGGCAGCGCTGTCGGTGCTGATGCAGCAGGGTATTGGCGATACGATCCGCATTTCGCTGACGCCCGAACCGGGGGGCGATCGCGGGCGTGAAGCCATCGTTGCCCAGGAAATCCTCCAGAGCATGGGCTTGAGGGCCTTTACCCCCATGGTGGTGGCCTGCCCCGGTTGCGGACGCACCAGCAGCACATTTTTCCAGGAATTGGCCGACAGCATCCAGACCTACCTGCGCCAGCAGATGCCGGTCTGGAAAACCCGCTATCCGGGGGTCGAGAACATGAACGTGGCCGTCATGGGGTGCGTCGTGAACGGGCCGGGCGAAAGCCGGCATGCCGATATCGGCATCAGCCTGCCGGGAACAGGAGAGGTGCCGTCGGCACCCGTGTTCGTCGATGGCGAACGCACGGTTACACTAAAGGGTGAGCGCATCGCCGAGGAATTCCAGGCGATCGTCGAGAACTATGTGGCGCGCCGTTATGGTGCGCAGGACGCCTGTACACAGGCAGATTCGCAGGCAATATGAGCACTTCCTTCCAGAAAGTCGCCGCCATCCGCGGCATGAACGATATCCTGCCCGGCGAGGGCGCACGCTGGGAACGCTTCGAGGCGCTGGTGCGCGATTGGCTGCAGCAGTATGGCTACCGCAACATGCGTACGCCGGTGCTGGAGCAGACCCGTCTGTTCACGCGCGGCATCGGCGAAGTCACCGACATCGTCGAGAAGGAAATGTATACCTTCACGGACTCCCTCAATGGCGAATCCCTGACGTTGCGGCCCGAATTCACGGCAGGAGCCGTGCGTGCCACCATCGAGCACAATCTGATCTACGATCGCCCGCAACGCGTCTACACCATGGGTCAGGTGTTCCGCCATGAACGCCCGCAGCGGGGTCGCTATCGCCAGTTCCACCAGATCAGCGTCGAGGCACTGGGCATGTCTGGTCCTGATATCGATGCCGAGATGATCGTCATGCTGGCGCGGCTCTGGAAGCTGCTCGGACTGGACGATATCCGCCTGGAGCTCAATTCGCTGGGGGCCAGCGAAGAGCGTGCCGCGCACCGTGCTGCGCTGATCGAGTACCTGGAGCGCCATCGCGATATCCTTGATGAGGATGGTCTGCGCCGCATGTACAGCAATCCGCTGCGCGTGCTGGATACCAAGAATCCGGCCTTGCAGGAAATGGCCAACGGCGCACCGCGTCTGTTCGATTTCCTGGGCGCTGAGTCGCGTGCGCACTTCGAGGGCGTCTGCCAGCGGCTGGATGATGCCGGCATTGGCTATACACTCAATCCCCGGTTGGTGCGCGGGCTTGATTACTACAACCTGACCGTATTCGAATGGGTGACCAATCGGCTCGGTGCCCAGGGTACGGTGTGTGGCGGTGGCCGCTATGATGGACTGATCGGCCTGCTGGGCGGCAAACCCGCGCCTGCCGTTGGTTTTGCGATCGGCATGGAACGCCTGCTTGATCTCTGGAGCCAGGCAAGCCCGGTCGAAGCAGCGCCTGAATGCCAGGTCTATATCGTTCATCAGGGAGATGCGGCTCAGCGCAGGGCAGCCCAGCTTGCCGAGGCACTGCGCGATGCAGGGCTGGCCGTGATCGTGCACGCCGGAACGGGCAGTTTCAAGTCGCAGTTCAAGCGGGCCGATGGCAGCGGTGCAATGGTTGCCGTCGTGCTGGGTGATGATGAACTGGCCCAGAGTGTGGCCAGCGTCAAGTATCTGCGTGCCGACGTGCTGTCGGCTACCGAGGCGCAGGTGGCCGGCCAGCAGACCCGCATTCCCTTCGACACGCTGGCGCAGGCGCTGGCCGAGCATCTGGCCTGAGCGGGCCGGCTCATCTTCCCCCGACAGACTGATTATTGATTAGGACAGGTGTATGGCACACGATCTCGAAGAACAGGAAAAACTGGAGGCGCTCAAGGCGTGGTGGGGGCGCTACGGTGCCGGTATCGTCGGCGTCATGCTGCTGCTTGCCCTGTCCGTTCTTGGCTGGCGTGGGTGGCAGTGGTATCAAGGCCACCAGGCTGATCAGGCGATGGGCTATTTCGAGGCGCTGGAATCTGCTTCGTCCAACCAGGGACCGGAGTCCGTAGATCGCATCCGCTCCGCCAGCCAGGTGCTGCGCGAAAAATATGCAGATACCGCCTATGCGGGTCGTGGTGCGCTGGCTGCGGCCCATGCGCTGCAACACAATGGTGCACCGGATGCGGCGCGTGCCGAACTGGAGTGGGTCATTGCCTCGGGCGATGCCGCATTGGCACCGGTGGCAAGGCTCAATCTGGCCAGTCTGCTGCTCGACCAGAAGGATTATGATGCAGCGCTGGGCCAACTGGTCAATGCGCCTCAGGCCTACCTGGCCCTGTTCGAGGATCGTCGTGGCGATATTCTGGCTGCACAGGGCAAGCCGGATGAGGCGCGGGTCGCATGGCAGCAGGCACTCGATGCGCTGGGTGCCGGCGAGCCTCAGTCGGCCGTGATTCGTCTCAAGCTGGAAACGTTGCCCAATACGGATGCCTGAGGCATCCGGGCTGTTCTGTCGATCAAGGATTCCTATGCAACTGCATGATTATCTGGTTCCCACCTACCGTGCCGCACGGCGTCTGACCTGCGTGCTGGGCATTGCAGCGCTGGGTGCCTGCTCGCTGTTTTCGTCCACGGATGAACGTTACGAACCAGCCAAACTGACCGAATATGCTCCCGAGCTGGTGGTCAACAAGGCCTGGTCGGCCTCGTTCGGCAGTGGTGGTGGCCTGGGCTTCGCACCAGCTATCGTCGGACCTGATGTCTATGCGGCAACGGCCAACGGCAAGGTCGCCAAGTATGAACTGGCCACAGGCCGCCAGCAGTGGGTGATCGATACCGATACGGATCTGACTGCAGGGGTCGGTTCCGATGGGCAACTGGTTGTCGTGGCTTCGCCGCGTGGCGAGGTCATTGCGCTGGATGCGTCCGGCCAGGAAAAATGGCGTGCCCATGCCACCAGCGAAGTGTCGATTCCACCTGCTGTCGGCAACGGTATCGTTGTGGTACGCAGCGGTGATTATCGTATCCAGGCTTTCGATGCCGAGACCGGCAAGCGGATCTGGAGCGTGCAACGTCCGGGCCCGGCACTTGCCGTGCGTGCCGGCACGCAGATGGTGATGATCGATGGCATGGTGCTGACGGGCCTGCCGGGCGGCAAAATCCTGGCACTGGATGCGGCGACGGGCAATGTCCAGTGGGAAGGTACGGTTGCCGTTCCCAAGGGTGCGGGTGATCTGGAACGTGTGACCGATGTGGTCGGTGCGCCCCAGTTGGCCGGTCCGCTGATGTGCGCCGTGGCCTATCAGGGCCGAATTGTCTGCTTTGATGTCGCTGCGGGCGGTACGCTGCGCTGGTCCAAGGATTTCTCGAGCAGTTCGGGCATGACGGTGGATCGTCGCAATGCCTATGCGGCCAACCTGCAGGGTGAGGTGCATGCCTTCGCGCTGGATGGCGGTGCCAACCTGTGGCGGCAGAATGCCCTGCGCAACCGCCAGCTCTCGGCACCCGCTGCAACCGGCGACAGTGTCGCCGTGGGTGATTACCAGGGTATCGTGCATTTTCTTTCGCCAGTCGATGGGCGCCAGTTGGCGCGTATCTCGGTCGGCGGTGGTGCTGTTGTCTCGCCATTGCAGGCTACCCCGAATGGTGTGCTGGTGCAGCGTGGCGATGGCGACCTGACTCTTCTGTCGGTGGAATAAATACGTGGCAATGCATCCTGTCGTGACTCTGGTGGGGCGCCCCAATGTGGGCAAATCCACGCTGTTCAACCGCCTGACCCGCTCCCGAGCGGCACTGGTGGCCGATTTTCCCGGGCTGACCCGTGACCGCCACTATGGCCACGGACGTATCGGCCCTGTTCCCTACCTTGTGGTCGATACGGGTGGTTTCGAGCCGGTTGCCAAGGATGGCATTCTCAAGGAAATGGCTCGTCAGACCCAACAGGCCATCGTCGAGTCCGATGTGGTGATCTTCCTGGTCGATGGCCGGGCTGGCATCAGCGCCCAGGATCACGATATTGCCCGCCAGTTGCGACGTGCAGGCCCGACCGTATTGCTGGCGGTCAACAAAGTGGAAGGCATGACTACGGGCGTTGCCACGGCTGATTTTTATGAGTTGGGCCTGGGGCAGCCCCATGCGATTTCATCCGCCCATGGTGATGGCGTGGCCGAACTGCTCGACAAGGCGCTTGCGCCCTGGGTAGCGGCACCTGAGCCCATCGAGGACGAGGAGGATGCGCCGGCATGGAGTGAAGCCGAGCCCGTGCTGGAGGCTGTGGCGATAGACGAGGCTTCTGTCGAAGCGGGGGGCGGAGTAGAGGAGGGGGCCGAGGCTGCGCTGCGTCATCGCGTCAAGCTGGCGGTCGTGGGCCGTCCCAATGTCGGCAAGTCGACGCTGATCAACAGTCTGCTGGGCGAAGAACGGGTTATTGCATTCGATATGCCCGGCACGACGCGCGATGCCATCGAGATCGAATTCGAGCAGGGCGGCAAGTCCTATACCCTGATCGATACAGCAGGCCTGCGCAAGCGCGGCAAGGTCTTCGAAAGCATAGAAAAGTTTTCCGTCATCAAGACGCTGCAGGCCATCGAGGCGAGCAATGTCGTGGTGCTGATGCTCGACGCGCAGACCGAGATATCCGAGCAGGATGCCCATATCGCCGGTTTTGTTCTGGAAACGGGTCGTGCGCTGGTGGTGGCCATCAACAAATGGGATGGTCTGGACAGCGATCAACGGGAATGGATCCAGCGTGAGTTCCAGCGCAAGCTCCGCTTTCTGTCGTTTGCGCGCATGCATACGATTTCGGCATTGCGGCACCAGGGTATCAAGGGCCTGATGAAATCGGTCGAGGCGGCGCATGCGGCAGCGTTTGCAAAGCTGTCCACGCCACGCCTGACACGCGCCTTGCAGGCGGCGATCGAGCAGCAACCGCCGCCGCGAAAGGGTATTTTCCGGCCCAAGATGCGCTACGCGCACCAGGGAGGGCAGAATCCTCCGCTGGTCGTCATCCACGGCAGTGGTCTGGACAATGTAGGCGATTCGTATCGCCGCTATCTCGAGACCCAGTTCCGCGATGTGTTCGACCTGGCAGGCACGCCATTGCGCATTGAATTCAAATCCTCCCGCAATCCCTATACACAAGGTAACTGAATGAGTCGCTATTGGAGCGCGGTTGTCCAGGGGCTGACGCCGTACGTACCGGGAGAGCAGCCCAAGATTCATAATCTGCTCAAGCTCAATACCAACGAAAATCCCTACGGGCCATCGTTCCGTGCGCTGGAGGCCATTCGGGCGGCTGCCGCCGATGGCTTGCGGCGTTATCCGGATCCCGAGTCCGATGTGCTGCGCCAGGCGTTGGCAAGCTATCATGGCCTGCAGCGCGAGCAGGTTTTCGTTGGCAATGGCTCCGACGAAGTGCTTGCCCACGCTTTCCAGGCGTTGCTCAAGCACGATGGCCCATTGCTGTTCCCGGATATCACCTATAGCTTCTATCCGACCTATTGCGGCCTGTACGGGATCAAGTACGAAACCGTTCCGCTGGATACCGAATTCCGCATTCAGCCCCGGGACTACCTGCCGACGGCGCGAAGCGTACCGGCAGGGGGCATCATCTTGCCCAATCCCAATGCACCGACAGGCATTGCCCTGACGCTGGAGCAGATCGACGGCATCGTGTCCGCCAATCCGCAGGCCGTCGTGGTCGTGGATGAGGCCTACGTGGATTTTGGTGCTGAATCGGCTGTCAGTCTGCTGTCGCGGCATGCCAACCTCCTGGTCGTGCATACTTTTTCCAAGTCGCGAGCACTGGCGGGACTGCGCGTAGGTTATGCGCTGGGACACCCCGGACTGATCGAAGCCCTGAACCGCGTCAAGAACAGCTTCAACTCCTACCCGCTGGATACCCTGGCTCAAGCGGGGGCGGTGGCCGCACTGCAGGACGAAGCGCATTTCCGCAAGATCTGCGCTGCCATCCAGAAGAGCCGGGGGCTGCTGGTGGAAGGCCTGCTTCAGCAGGGGTTTGTCGTGTTGCCCTCGAGCGCCAATTTTGTCTTTGTACGGCATCCGAAGCGTAGTGGTGTATCGCTGGCGGCAGCTTTGCGTGACCACGGCATCATCGTCAGGAATTTTGGACATCCGCGCATCGAGCATTTCCTGCGGATCACGGTTGGCCAGGATGCCGAGTGCCGACGCCTGCTGGACACGCTGAGCGAAATCCTGGCGCAATGACTGAAATACAGCCGTCATGCATCGGACGGCGTTCGCAGGTTGGTATCAAGGTTGTGTTGCTGCAAACCAACACAACCGGCTGGAAATTGAAGTTATCAGTTCTTAGCAATAGCCAGCCGCGTGAATTTTTGATGCAATAGCACTCAACTTCCCATCGCGGAGTTAGAAGGGGTGGCGGTACACATGTTGTAATGTGCTTCCCTGGTTACTCAATCTACGGAGATTTCTTACATGAAAAAGACTCTGCTTGCTGCTGCTCTGACCGTCGGTTTCGCCGGCGTCGCCAACGCAGAAACTTCTGTCACCCTGTACGGCCTGATCGACACCGGTTTCGGCTACACCCAGTTCAAGAACAAGAGCGCTGAGGCTGATCAGGCAAACAAGACCCGTCGTGTCGGTCTGTACGATGGCGTTCAGTCCGGCAATCGCTGGGGTCTCCGTGGTTCGGAAGATCTGGGCGATGGCCTGCGCGCTGTGTTCCAACTGGAAAGCGGCTTCAATCTGACTGATGGTGAAAGCCAACAAGGTGGCAAGCTGTTTGGTCGTAACGCCACGATCGGTCTGGCCAACGACAGCTGGGGTTCGCTGACCTTCGGTCGCCAAACCAACGTGTCGTCGCGCTTCATCGCTGACAGCGGCATCGCCAGCCCGTTCGGTGATTCGTTCGCCAACGCCGCCATCGGCCAGACCTTCACCTCGGCCGCTACGGTCCGCGCTGATGACACCGTCGTCTACGTGAGCCCGAGCTTCTCCGGCTTCACCTTCGCTGCTGGCTATTCCTTCGGTGTGAAGGGTCAAGACTGGAAGGTTTCCGGTGGCGACACTTTCAATGCTGATGGAGATCTCGTCAATAATACAGACGCGAGCCTGAAGCTGCTTACGACCGGTCTGTTGTACAGCAACGGTCCTCTGGGTCTGGCTGCAACCTATGAGCAACTGAGTGGCGATACCCTGGACGAAAAAGTCAAGGCTTGGAACTTGGCTGCTAGCTACGACTTCGAAGTTGTGAAGCTGCATGCTGCTTACGGTCAAGAGCGTAACGGTACGATGAGCAACTCCAATACGGCTCAACTGGAAGATATCAATGCGATCCAGTTCCGTGAAGCATGGGGCGACAGTGTTTACAAGGCCAACAACTGGGCGTTTGGTGTTAGCGCTCCGCTGGGCGGCGGCAAGCTGATGGCTGGCTGGGCTCAATCGAAGGCCAAGGGCGAGCTGCGTGATCTGATCGATGAAGTTGCTGATGCCAAGACGCAAAACAACTACGCCATCGGCTACACCTACGACCTGTCCAAGCGCACCAACGTGTACGCTGTCGGTTCGTACATCAAGGGCTACGCCTTCCAGGACGTGACCGCTACCCAAGCAATCGTGGGTCTGCGTCACCGCTTCTAATCAGCTTGCATAGCTTGGCTATGCATGCCTGATGCCAGTGCTTGCGCTGGCTTGAAGAAAAAAACCGCCCTTCGGGGCGGTTTTTTATTGGCCCACAGGGTTATTGGCAGCTTTCTTTCGGAATTTGTAGGGAGGCTTAGTGTGTGCGGTCGTGCACAGGTTCCCTGCAGGGAAAAATATTTGTTTTTTCATGTGTATATCATAAAAAGCAATCGCTCTCATCTGTCTGGAATGTGCTCATAAATCAAGCCCATACGTACAGACATTGACGAAAGTCTATAGCTATCGCCTTCGTCGTAAAATGCTACAATCCACAGGTTTACGCATTATCTGGATGCCTGAATGAACCTGCAACAATATTTCCCCGTTCTGCTCTTTATTGTCGTGGCGACGCTGATCGGGTTTGCCCTGATCGGCGCGGGCGCGCTGCTGGGGCCCAATCGTCCCGACGATCAGAAATTGTCGCCGTACGAGTGCGGTTTCGAGGCATTCGACGATGCGCGCATGCAGTTCGATGTGCGGTACTACCTGGTCGCCATCCTGTTCATCCTGTTCGACCTTGAAATCGCTTTCCTGTTTCCCTGGGCCATCGCCTACGGTACGGTTGGGCTGGTCGGATTCTGGACAGTCATGGTTTTCCTGCTGGTCCTGACAGTGGGCTTCATCTACGAATGGAAAAAAGGCGCGCTCGACTGGGATTGATCCCGGGGCTGAGGTAAATCATGGCAATAGACGGCATTCTCAAGCAAGGTTTCGTGACCACCAGTGCGGACAAGTTCCTCAACTGGGCGAAGACCGGTTCGATGTGGCCCATGACCTTCGGTCTGGCCTGTTGTGCGGTCGAGATGATGCACGCCGGTGCGGCGCGCTACGATCTCGACCAGTTCGGCATCATTTTTCGTCCCAGCCCGCGTCAGTCCGATCTGATGATCGTGGCCGGCACCCTGTGCAACAAGATGGCACCGGCATTGCGCAAAGTCTACGATCAGATGCCCGAGCCGCGCTGGGTTGTCTCGATGGGCTCCTGTGCCAATGGCGGTGGCTACTACCACTACTCATATTCGGTGGTGCGCGGTTGCGACCGCATCGTGCCTGTCGATATCTACGTGCCGGGCTGTCCGCCCACGGCCGAAGCGCTGGTCTACGGTCTGCTGCAAATGCAGAACAAGATCCGCCGTACCAACACCATTGCCCGCTAAGGCATCGGTCAGGAAGCAGACATGACCCGACTGGAAACCCTCAAGCAAAACCTGCTGGCTGCGTTTGGCGAAAATGCGCAGATCATCGATGCGCTCGGCGAACTGACGCTCGAAGTGCCGGCAGAACAGTGGACCGCCACTGCCCTGCAGTTGCGCGACGACGCCCAACTGCGTTTTGAAACCTGTATTGACCTGACAGTAGTCGATTACTCCGCCTGGGGCAACGGCAAGCACGCCGGCCTGCGTTTCGGTGTGGTGATCCATCTGTTGTCCGTCACGCACAACTGGCGTCTGCGCGTGCGTGCCTGGGCTCCCGATGATGAATTTCCCGTGGTGGCCTCGTTGCTGGATGTCTGGCCCGCCGTCAACTGGTTTGAGCGCGAAGCATTCGACCTGTATGGCGTGATGTTCGAAGGGCATCCTGACCTGCGTCGCATCCTGACCGACTACGGTTTCATCGGCCATCCGTTCCGCAAGGACTTTCCGGTGCTGGGCAATGTCGAAATGCGCTATGACCCCGAGCAGAAGCGGGTGGTATATCAGCCCGTCACAGTCGAGATCCGCGAGAATATCCCGCGTGTGATCCGCGAAGACGGTTATGGAGTGGGGCGCTGAACATGGCAGATATCAAGAACTACACCCTGAACTTCGGTCCCCAGCATCCAGCTGCGCACGGTGTGTTGCGTCTGGTGCTGGAACTCAACGGTGAAGTGATCCAGCGGGCTGATCCACATATCGGGTTGCTGCATCGCGGGACCGAGAAGCTGGCCGAGCAGCGTACCTTCCTGCAGGCACTGCCCTACATGGACCGGCTGGATTACGTGTCGATGATGTGCAACGAGCACGCCTACGTCCTGTCCATCGAAAAGCTGCTGGGTGTGGAACCGCCGCTGCGGGCCCAGTATATCCGCGTGATGTTCGACGAGATCACGCGTATCCTGAATCACCTGATGTCGCTGGGCTCGCATGCACTCGACGTCGGTGCGATGGCCGTGTTCCTGTATGCCTTTCGCGAGCGCGAAGACCTGATGGACTGCTACGAGGCTGTCTCGGGTGCACGCATGCATGCTGCTTATTATCGTCCGGGTGGTGTCTACCGTGATCTGCCTGACAGCATGCCGCAGTATGGCGAAACCAGCCGCTTCCGTGGCGAGAAGGAACTGCGCCTCATGAACGAGGCCCGGTCCGGTTCGCTGCTCGATTTCATCGAGGATTTCACCAACCGTTTCCCGGCCTGTGTCGATGAGTATGAAACCCTGCTCACCGACAACCGTATCTGGAAACAGCGTCTGGTCGATATCGGTGTGGTCGATCCCGATCGTGCCAAGGCCCTGGGCTTTACCGGCCCGATGTTGCGCGGATCCGGCGTGGCCTGGGATATACGCAAGATGCAGCCTTACGAAGTCTACGATCTGGTGGATTTCGATGTGCCGGTCGGTGTCAACGGTGATTGCTATGACCGCTATCTGGTGCGCGTGGCCGAAATGCGTCAGAGCAACCGGATCGTCAAGCAGTGCATCGAGTGGTTGCGCAACAACCCCGGTCCGGTCATGAGTGACAACCACAAGGTCGCGCCGCCTCAGCGTGTCGGCATGAAAACCAACATGGAAGAGCTGATCCACCACTTCAAGCTCTTTACCGAAGGTTTTCATGTGCCGCCGGGCGAGGCCTACGCGGCTGTCGAGCATCCCAAGGGTGAATTCGGCATCTATCTGGTTTCGGATGGAGCCAACAAGCCTTATCGTCTCAAGATCCGGGCACCGGGTTTCGTGCATCTGCAGGCACTCGACGAAATGTCGCGTGGTCACATGCTGGCAGATGCCGTCACCATCATCGGTACCCAGGATATTGTTTTTGGCGAAATCGACCGCTGACCGGATTTCCGGACAGAGGAAGAACGCCGTTCGCTTCGATCATCTCCGTCTTCGGACGGGGCAGTCGAAGAGAATGTTTAACTCGGACTTGAACCATGTTGCTATCCGAACAGGCTTACCAGCGCATAGATCGCGAGCTTGCCAAGTACCCGGCTGATCAGCGGATCTCAGCCACCATGTCGGCATTGAGGATCGCCCAGCAGGAGCGTGGCTGGGTGTCGGCAGAGGTCATTGAAGACCTCGCCGGCTACATCGGCATTCCGCCCATTGCGGTGCAGGAAGTGGCGACTTTCTACAACATGTACGATCTCAAGCCGGTCGGTCGCTTCAAGCTGACGGTCTGCACCAATCTGCCCTGTGCCTTGCGCGGTGGTGAACAGACTGCAGACTATCTCAAGCGCAAGCTGGGCATCGGGTTCAGGGAAACCACGGCAGATGGCCTGTTCACGCTGGTTGAGGGCGAATGCATGGGTGCCTGCGGCGATGCCCCGGTCATGCTGAAGAACAATCATCAGATGTGCACGCGGATGACCGAAGATCAGGTGGATATCCTGGTCGAAGATCTCAAGCGTCAGGCCCAGGCCAGCGGCATGGATGCCGTGCCTGGTTCGAACGGTGCAGAAGGAGCGGCATCATGAGTGGTCTGACTTTCGACGCAGCCGACCTGTCACGATCGATGTGCCTGCATGGCCGGCACCTCGAGCCGCAGATCATGGCTGGCCTCGATGGCAACAATTGGCGTCTCAAGGATTATGTCGAGCGCGGCGGCTATGAGGCGCTGCGCAAGATCCTGAGCACCGGCATGACGCAGGAAGAAGTCATTGCCGAGGTCAAGGCCGGCTCGCTGCGCGGTCGTGGCGGTGCGGGTTTTCCGACCGGCCTGAAGTGGAGCTTCATGCCCCGTAACTTTCCAGGTCAGAAGTATCTGGTCTGCAACTCCGATGAGGGCGAGCCCGGCACCTTCAAGGATCGCGATATCCTGCGCTTCAATCCGCATATCGTGATCGAAGGCATGGCGATTGCCGCCTATGCCATGGGCATCACCGTCGGCTACAACTACATTCACGGTGAAATCTTCGAGGTCTACGAACGTTTCGAAGAAGCACTGGAAGAGGCGCGTGCCGCCGGCTTCCTGGGTGACAGGATCCTGGGCAGTGAGTTCAGCTTCCAGCTGCATGCGCACCATGGCTATGGTGCCTACATCTGTGGCGAGGAAACCGCGCTGCTCGAATCGCTGGAAGGCAAGAAAGGGCAACCGCGCTTCAAGCCGCCGTTCCCTGCCAGCTTCGGCCTGTATGGCAAGCCGACCACCATCAACAATACCGAGACATTCGCGGCCGTGCCGTGGATCATCCGCAATGGTGGACAGAAATATCTCGAGGCAGGCATCCCCAATGCGGGCGGCACCAAGCTGTTCTCGATTTCCGGTGATGTCGAACTGCCAGGCAACTATGAAGTGCCGCTGGGTACGCCGTTCTCCAAGCTGCTTGAGCTGGCGGGCGGCATGCGCGGTGGCCGCAAGCTCAAGGCTGTGATCCCGGGGGGCTCCAGTTCGCCGGTTATCCCCGGTGACATCATGATGGGCCTGACGCTCGATTACGATGCCATCGCCAAGGCAGGTTCCATGCTGGGTTCGGGGGCCGTCATCGTGATGGACGAGACTCGCTGCATGGTCAAGTCGCTGCTGCGCCTGTCCTATTTCTATTTCGAGGAAAGCTGCGGCCAGTGCACGCCTTGCCGTGAAGGCACGGGCTGGCTCTACCGCGTAGTCAAGCGCATCGAGGAAGGGCAGGGCCGTCCGGAAGATCTGGACCTGCTCGACTCGGTGGCCGGCAACATCATGGGCCGTACCATCTGTGCGCTGGGCGATGCCGCAGCCATGCCGGTGCGCGGCTTCCTCAAGCATTATCGCGACGAATTTGCATACCACATCGAGCACAAGCACTGTGTGGTGCCAAGTTATCTGTAGGTTCAGGAACAGCCATGGTTGAACTCACCATAGACGGCAAGTCGGTCGAAGTCCCCGAAGGCAGCATGGTCATGCATGCGGCCCACAAGCTTGGGACCTACGTGCCGCACTTCTGCTACCACAAGAAACTGTCCATCGCGGCCAACTGCCGCATGTGTCTGGTCGAAGTGGAAAAGGCGCCCAAGGCCCTGCCGGCCTGCGCCACCCCGGTCACCAACGGCATGGTGGTCCACACGCAATCCGAAAAGGCCGTGGCGGCCCAGAAGAGCGTGATGGAGTTCCTGCTGATCAACCACCCGCTCGATTGCCCGATCTGTGATCAGGGTGGCGAGTGCCAGCTCCAGGATCTGGCAGTAGGTTATGGCCAGTCCTATTCGCGCTACGAAGAAGAAAAGCGCGTGGTATTCCACAAGAGCCTGGGGCCGCTGGTCTCGGCCGAGGAAATGAGCCGCTGCATCCACTGTACGCGTTGCGTGCGCTTCGGCCAGGAAATTGCCGGCGTCATGGAACTGGGTATGCTGGGCCGCGGCGAGCACTCGGAAATCACGTCATTCGTGGGGCGAGCTGTCGAGTCCGAGTTGTCGGGCAACATGATCGACATCTGTCCGGTCGGTGCCCTGACATCCAAGCCGTTCCGCTACCAGGCACGTACCTGGGAACTGGCACGTCGCCGTTCGGTCAGCCCGCACGACAGCGTCGGGGCCAATCTGGTGGTCCAGGTCAAGGGCGAGAAGGTGCTGCGCGTGGTGCCGTTCGAGAACGACGCCGTCAACGAGTGCTGGATCAGCGATCGCGACCGTTTCTCGTATGAAGGCATCAACAGCGATGATCGCCTGACGGCACCGATGGTGCGGGCCTGCGGCGGTGAATGGCGTGAAGTATCCTGGTCGGATGCGCTGACCGCCGTGGCCGAAGGCCTCAAGGATGTGCGCGAGCATGCGGGTGGTGCCGGCATCGGCGCACTGGCCTCCGAATATGCCACGACCGAGGAATATGCCCTGCTGGCACGCCTGATGCGTGCACTGGGTTCCGAGAATGTCGATTTCCGCCTGCGCCAGACCGACGAAGGCTTCGATGCCGCCCTCGAGGGCACGCCCTGGCTGGGCATGGATATTGCCGATCTCGACAGCGTCGATCGCGTGCTGGTGATCGGCTCGGCAATCCGCGCCGAACATCCGCTGCTGGCACAGCGCCTGCGCCAGGCTGCCAAGCGTGGCACGCAGGTATCGTTCATCGATGCACTGGCCGAAGATCCGCTGCTGCCTGTGACCGGCCGCCTGACCGTGGCTCCTGCCCAATGGCTGGATAGCGTTGCGCAGGTCGTGGTCGCCCTGGCCAAGACCAAGGAACTTCCGGTGCCGCAATGGGCCGGTACGATCGAGGCCGGCGAGACGGCGCGTGCTATCGCCGCCAGCCTGGCGTCGGGCGAAAAGGTTGCCGTATTGCTCGGCAACCAGGCACTGTCGCATGTGCAGGCCAGTACGCTGGCCGCCAATGCGGCTGCGCTGGCCGAACTGGCAGGGGGCACACTGGGCTTCCTGGGGGCTGGTGGCAACACTGTCGGCGGCTACCTGGCGGGCGCAACACCGGGCAAGGGCGGCCGTAATGCGGCTTCCATGCTGTCCGAGCCGCTCAACGCCTATGTGGTCCTGCATGCCGAGCCGGTGCTTGACGCCGACAACGGAGCCAAGGCCATCGCCGCACTGCAGGCCGCACAGTTTGCCGTGGCACTCACGCCCTATCGTTCGGTGGCCGAAGACTGGGCGCATGTCATGTTGCCGGTGACGCCGTTTACCGAAACCTCGGGCACTTTCGTCAACGCCCAGGGGCTGGCACAGAGCTTCAAGGGCGCGACTGCCCCGAAGGGACAGGCACGACCAGGCTGGAAGGTACTGCGTGTACTGGGCAATGTGCTGGGCCTGGAAGGTTTCGACGAAGAAACCTCCGAAACCGTACGCGACAGTGTGCTGGGTGGCAATATCCGCGCCGCACTGTCGAACGGTATCAAGGCTGCGCCGGCCGTATCGGCATCGGCTCCGGTCAAGCTGCAGCGCGTGGGTGATGTGCCGATCTATCGCAGCGATGCCATCGTGCGCCGCGCCGAATCGCTGCAGGCCATGCGTGTCTCGCGCCTGCCGGCGGCAGGCATCAATGCCGCCACCCTGGCCGAGCTGGGGCTGGAAGCAGGCACGCCAATCCGCGTCGGCAGCCCGGTGGGCAGCATCGAAACCGTGGCGGAACTCGACAAGACCGTGGCCGATGGCTGCATTCGTCTTGCCGCCGCCTTTGAACAGACTGCCGCGCTGGGCGGCAGCCAGGTCGAACTCAGTGTGGAGCGTCTCTGATGGAGTGGCTCGGTTCTCTCGAAGCGCAGGCTGTTGCGCTGGTCGGTCCGACGATCTGGTTGATCGTCTGGACTCTGGTCAAGATCGTCTGCATTGCCTTGCCGATCATTCTGTGTGTGGCGTACCTGACATACTGGGAGCGCAAGATGATCGGTGCCATGCACATCCGCCTCGGCCCCAACCGGGTTGGTTTTCGTGGCCTGCTGCAACCCTTTGCCGACGTGTTCAAGCTGCTCACCAAGGAAGTGATCCTGCCGAGCAAGTCGAACAAGGTGCTGTACATCCTGGCTCCGGTCGTGACGCTGATGCCGGCGCTGGCTGCCTGGGCGGTGGTGCCGTTCGGCCCCGACATGGTGCTGGCCAACGTCAATGCCGGCCTGCTGTACATCATGGCGATCAC
>NZ_JBEFDG010000081.1:0-10640 GCF_040137905.1 Corticimicrobacter sp. | reverse complement strand
CCACCGTCACGCACCATCGACCACTTGAGCAGTTCGGCACCGCGCGGCAGTTTCTGAATATCATTCGGACGATAGAACAGCTTGATCCGCGTACGCGTGGCGAGCATCAGACTGTTTTCATCACTATCCGTTTTCTGCGGAATTTCCAGTACGTTGATCCAGTAATAGGATTCCCGATCCTTGGGCATGTCATCCTCACCCACGCGTGTGATGTTCAGGCTACGCTCGGCATTCCCGTCGAACCGGCTCAGCGGCGGTGAAATGAAGAACGGAGTTTCCATTTCTTCATCATCGCCATCGATCCAGGCCTGCACTACAAACGGCTCGGCCGACATATTGCGGGCATACACGGAGACATTCCGATCCGTTTCATTCATGATCGCACGGGTGCTGGACAACTGAACGGCAGCCTGGGCCGTACCAGCCATCAGCAGGCAAGCGACAGCGACACATGCAGAAGAGGTCGTATTTTGGAACGTAGTCATGAGTCATACCTCCAAATCAATCAGGAATAAGTCAAAGTAATCGTTGCCGTGGCATTCGCAGTACCTGGCTTGAGTACACCAGAGGAAGACAGCTTTACATAACTGGCTTGAAAATCAAAGGTTTTCTTTCCAGTGGAAATATTGAAGGGATAAGACGCACCACCATCGACGCGTACCTGATATTTTGCGCCGAGATGCGACATGTCATTTGTGAATATCGAAACACCAAATCCCTGCGCGGCTCCCGTACCGGTTTTCAGCGCCAGTGTCGTATTATCGCCAGCCGTCGTGCCTGTAAACTTGAGCGATGCCGTGTTCAAGGTGCTCAGCTCGCATCCCCCCAGGGTGACACTGAAGTTCTTTGTATATTTCTCAGGTGCCCAGAAATTCGTTGCAAACTCACTGATCGGCACATCACCCATCGTGACATTACCCACAGAAATCGTGCATGGCGTATTGGTAATACGGCCAGAAATATTCAGGGTTGCAGTCTGAGCATGGGCTGCGCTGGCAGCCAGACAAAAGGCAATCGCCCGGAAGATAAATTTCGATATGGATTTCATCGGTATCGTGACTATGTGATGAACGCGCAGAACAGGCGCGAACAAGCCCGCCTGATGCTTCGCAGCAGGTGCAGCCTTAAGATTTCTGGATTATTCCCGTGCGGCCAGTCGTGGAGCGGTGATGGCGCACTTCTTTGTTTTGGAAAGGCCGCGCATGCGCGGCCCTGTCAGATGGCCGGCACACTCGCCGGCCTCTGCAGGCTGGGACTGAACACCCAGCCTGTACTGCTTAGGAGTAAGTCACCTCGAAGACAGCACGGGCATTGGCCTTACCTGCCTTGATGGTTTCTGCGGTGGCTTCGTAGTAAGCCTTGAAGTTGAAGTTGTTGGTACCCTTGACCAGCGTGTAGCTCGTCGCCGTGCCACCCACGTTGATCGCGGTACCGTCTTCGGCCACCAGAGCCACGCCCACACCGGTCGCGCCGCTGCCGTTTTCCAGGCTCAGCAGGCGGTTGTTGATCACGCTGCCAGCACCGGGACGGAACGAGATCGAGGCATTTTCCGACACGTCGGTGTCGCAGCCCAGCAGAGCGATGGTGAAGTCGGTACCGTCACCGGCCTTCGAGCCCACGCCATTGAACATGTTGGTCGAGATGCTGCCCATCGGCACAACCATGTTGGCGCCTTGCTGGCCACCACCAATCGAGCAGGCCGATTGCGTGATTTCGCCCTGGAAGGAGATATTGCCGCTGTCGGCAGCAGCCGTGCCGGCGATGGCGGCAAAACCAGCGAGAACCAGAACATTGGCAAGAGTCTTTTTCATGATATTTGAACCTATCCTAAATACAGGAGTTGATGAAGTGAAGTGGATTCGAAAAATCAACTTTTGAGTACGAATGCGCAATCGCTGTCGCCTTTCGACTGCCCTGTGGGCACAGCGAGGGAAGCAGCATGTCCGATCAGCCGGTTGGCAGGCCAGAAAATACCCCGGCGCACCACCCTGCCCATCCAATGGGACTGGCTGCTGACACCTCGCTCATGCTTGATGTCCGCCACCATCCAACGGACGACGACAGCCAGGGCTCGCGACAGCGACGGATGCTTGCGCATCAGCCTCATGCACGGCACTGCCCAAATGCGGTAACCCAGATAAGAAGTCCTGGAAAATCGCTGAGCACAGTCGCTTGCATCGTAGGCCCACTCGGAAAACGAGATAAGATCCTGGCGACGCAATTCAGTGCAAACGATTTTCTGTTGAAAATCCACCCAGATTCCCAGCTTGCTCATTCAAATCACTCGGTATGTTAATTTCACGATCAGGTTTTTACGCCTTGCGCTCCACAAATCGAGCGTGAACGTATATTAGGACCTTCACCTGGCGGGATATATAGAACAAAAACGAAACAACCCACACAAAAACTCACCAACTCGTACTTGTACTAAACGCCTCCCATTAATTGTCATTTATTTGCATTTCAGTTTGACAAAAAAACCGGCTATACAGCCACTCGACCAGAAAAATCAGCAGGATAAAAGGCGTACCAATCAGCAGGGCCATATCGAATACATCAATTTCGAGCGTCGAGACTGCAATTACGAGCACCAGCAATCCGCCCACCATACCTTGCCAGGATCTGCCACCAGCCTGCCGCCGAAATCCGATATGCGCAGCAAATATCGATCCCCATACAGCAAGCAATGCCGTCACAGCGATTGAAGTTGCCATGATATATACCTGCGTCGGGAAAAAACCATATGCCAGATAGATCAGAATGGACAGCAAGGCCGTACACACTGCACTGCCACTGCTCACTCGTGACCGTGGCTGCAACAGCACAGCCGGGGCCCGGCCGGCCCTGGCCAGGCCAAACAGTTGACGGGATCCGACATATATCTGACTGTTGAGTACAGACACAACCGTCAGCAGCATCAACACATTGAACACCGTACCGACTGCAGTCCAGCCAGTCAGACCCATCAGATAGACGAAAGGCGGCACATTGAACGGCACGAAATAATGCATCTGGAACCAGGCTGAAGCTGCCACGGCACACAGCGTCAGTACCAGCAGCCCCCCGGTCGCCCAACGCATGTATCGGCGCAGTGCCGATGCAGGAACCGTTGTTTCGGCGGCCGCCACTGCCATGGTTTCGATACCGATGAAACCCAGTGTTGCCACGATAGAAACCTGCCACAGGGAAGACAGAGGTGTATTTGTCCAGATGTCTTTCCAGGCGGACTCACCGGCTTCCATGCCCACACCGTCGGCAATCAAGGCCTGGTAAGCGGCCAAGGCGACCAGCACGACCAGTGCAACGACCTTCAGCACAACCAGCGCCAGCCCAAAGCGGGCAGACGCCCTGGCCCCCAGGCCGTTGATTGCGCCCAATCCCGCCAGCAGCAGCACGACAACAATCCAGCCTGGCAGAGGTGCCAGCCAGAAACCAAAGAGCGGTTCGAGCAAGGCAACTTCCGTGCCCACGATGCAGACGACAGCCAGGAGATAGGCAACGCGCACGACAACACCCGTGTGCGGCCCCAGATAGGCCTCAGCATAAGCACCAAAGGCGCTTGGCACAGGATGGACGACAGTCATGTCGATCAGGCAATGCATCAGCAGCAAGACCACACATGCTGCCGCCACATAGCCCAGCACTGCGACGGGCCCAGCCAGCACCAGGGGCAAGACCCCGCCCGAAATCAGCCCATAGCTGATGACCGTGCCAAAGGCGACGCCTGCCATCTGGGTCGGTCCCAGAACGACAGGCAAGCCAGCCTCTCTTCGAGTGATATGTAGAATGTCCGCCATGATTCAGTATAGCCATAGGCCCCCGGCGGGGCGACAGGCCAATACGGATCAGGACAGGAAGCTTAGCGGTATGTCAGGGTGACGAGTTGGCGACGTACATCCTGGCGCCCATCACGGGCCGGAATATCACGCACATCGATCATGACTTCATCACCAGCCTGACGTCCGGGCGCACGCTGCATGACGCGCTGATCCGAACAGGCCGCAGACACCTGCAGCACTGCCGCACGGTTGCTGACCTGCGGGCGGCAGGTTGCGCCCTCGACAATTTGTCCCTGGAAACGGATGATCCCTCGATCAACCTTGCTGGGAAGCCCTGAGGCAGCGACTTGCGTGCCCAATCCCATCATGGCAGCCAGAACGAGTGCGGAGCCAATTTTTTTCATAGCGCTTCTCCTGCGACATGTCTGCACCGGCCCATCCGGAGCAGCCAGTCCCTCTGTGACTGTCTTGTCTTGCCGACAAATTTCGAACTTGTCCTAATAATAATTGATATCCATACAGACAGGTACTAACTTTTGTCTAACATGACCGGGATACAGTACCGAGTCGCTCAGCCCCCCTGGTCGGGTACACAACGGAGTTGCCTCATGGCCATCAAAATCATCCTGGCAGACGATCATCCAGTCCTGATTGCCGGCATGCAGCACGAGCTGTCTGCCTTGCGTACTCTCGATATCGTGGGCACGGCCCACAATTCGACCGAGGTCATTGACCTCCTGACCCGTCAGTCATGCGACATCCTGGTCACCGACTACGTCATGCCGGGCGGCAGCGTCGGAGATGGACTGGGCATGCTGGCATTTCTGCAACGCCGCTATCCGGCCCTGAAAATCATCGTCTTTACCACGGTGGACAACCTGGCCATGGTGACTGCCATGCTGGATCTGGGCATCAAGGCAGTGTTGAGCAAGGCCGATGAAATCGACCATCTGATTGCCGCCATTCATGCGGTACATGCAGGTGCCAGCTATCTGTCGCCCAGCCTTCGTGCGGCGGGTGCAGGCGCAGCCCCCGCTGCCACGACCGAACGACAGAAACTGTCTCGTCGCGAGACAGAAGTTGTCCGGCTCTACGTAGGAGGGGCTTCGATCAATGAAATCGCCCAGCAGGTCAACCGGACCAAGCAGACTGTCAGCACGCAAAAGAACAGCGCCATGCGCAAGCTTGGCATACAGCGGGATGCCGACCTGTTCAAGTTTGCCTACGAAAGTGGTCTCATCATGGGCAGTGGCAATACAGACGCGCAACTGCCCGACGAACAGGACAACAAGAGTGATGGAAATTGATGTACTTTGAAATTTAGAACTGATCCGATTGTGAAATTTCCTTTGCTTCTTTACACTTTTTTTACTTTCAGCCAAACCCGGCCGGCATTTCTGACCAAGTAAAGAAAACCGGCCATGTGGAGCAAAAAGCAGTGAGCAAGGCAGAAAAGGGAACCGTTCAAGGAATATTGCTTCAGTTTGCCCATCTGGGAACGACAGGGCAGGATGAGTTCATTGGCATGATGAACGAATTCCTGCTGTCCTCACCAAAGCAGCGCAGAGCGTTGACCCGTCAATGGAAGCAACACATGACCACCAGTGAACAGGCCAGTTGCCCAGGAAAACCCGGACAACACAGCTAAGGCATTAATGAATATGATGCAACGTCGCCCCTGGTCCAGGATCTCCATGCCTCCTGCTTCCTTTCGAAAGATATCGCGCTCATTCCGGTGGCTGCATATTGCCATATTCGTTGGGCTGCCTCTGGCGATCCTGCTGACTGTCGCCCTGTTCTGGGGAATGCAGCGCATCCTCGACCAGGCCCGAGAAAAGGCCGAACTCGATTTTTTCGCCCTGGCCACCTATCTGCACTCTCAGGAGCGTTACCTGAATACGCTGCAGCAGCGCAATGAGACGTTGCCAAGCCGTCCGACAGCCGTACCGCCAGAGCCTGCCAACCAGTCGTCCATCAATGACGACCATCCCTATCTTTATCAGGTCCGCCCATCGATTGCCGATATTCCCTATGCCATCCTGTGCACGGAAAAATCGACCTGCCCGGTACGGGCAGACAGCCCTGCCAACAGCGTGGCCCTGCACGCCATCGGGGACTTCCTGTCGGATTTCTACGCAGCCTACTGGTCACGATCATATTTCCCGGGTGCCACGACACTGCTGATCGATAACGACACGGACCTGAGTCTTGCCGTACCTGCCGACGAGACCATTGCCGGACAGCCGACACTGTCCCCGCAGGAACTGCTGCTCACTGTGTCGACAATCCGCAAAGCCTCGCAAGACAGTGCCACCGCCAGCTCTTCGTCCGAACAGGGCGTCCGCTGGCTGAGCATCCCGGACCTGCCTGGCAGCATAATCGGCTACAGCAGCGCCTCGCTCCCTTCGGGCATCTGGCCGGTACGCAGCGCCGGCGACAAAGTGCAGTTGCATGCGGCGACGGTTTTCAACCTGTCCCGCACCAATCTGTTTGCCCACATCTCTGCATCACCGCTGCACGATGGATTCTGGCTGTTGCATGACAACGCACAGTTGTCAGGGAGCGACGGACTGCCGCCGCCCCAGCCGGAAGCAGGTACCGATCTGACCCTGTCCGGTGTCGTCTTCGGCTTCACGGACAGCAGCGGAACATGGCTCGGACTCTACAAGGTGCATTACGGTACGCTTTTCAGCGCCAATCCATGGCTGCCACTGACGGCTCTGGCACTGCTGGTGCTGTGTACGCTGGGAGGCGGTGTCTATGCCCGCTGGTACAACCGCCGCATCGTGCAGCCCATCCAGCAGTCACATCAGGCGCTCCACGAAAGCGAGGCATTCGGCCGGACACTCCTCGATACAGCACCTGTGGCGCTGTGCATCCTGTCGCGAGACGATGGCAGCGTCCTGTTCGCCAACACACTGGCACAACAGTGGCTGGATATACTCGACACCGATGACGGAACGCGGCACCTGCCCCCAGGCCTGCTGCCACCAGACCTGTTGAATGCAGACACGATGGGCAGCCGCGACAACCTGCATCATCATGACAAAACGCTGCAGATCGCCTACGCCCCCACGCGATATCATCGACAGCCGGCCCTGCTCTGCGCATTTGCCGATGTCAGCGTGCGGGCACAATACGAAAAGGCCCTCAGCCAGGCCAAGTCCGAAGCCGTCAGTGCCAACAGCGCGAAAACACGCTTCCTGGCGGCCATGAGCCATGAAATTCGTACACCGCTGTATGGCATCCTGGGGACCATGGAGCTGCTCTCGATGACGCAATTGACACCTGCTCAACGCCAGCATCTGCAACGTCTCCAGCAATCTTCGGCCATTCTGATGCAGTTGATCAGCGACATCCTGGATCTCACCAAAATCGAAGCAGACCAGATGTCCCTGAACACGGAATCATTCTGCCCGGGTCGCCTGGTGCAGAATTGCGTGGATGGCTTCTCGGGCATGGCTCGCCAGAAAGGCTTGCAGATATTTGCCTGCATAGAACCCACCGTACCGGATTGCGTGCAGGGCGACTCAACGCGAATTCGCCAGATTATCTACAACTTCCTCAGCAACGCCATCAAGTTCACCCTCTCCGGCCAGGTGGTTGCCCGCCTGCGATCGCAATCCCAGCCGGATAACAGAGTGGAACTCGTCTTCCAGGTCGTCGACAGTGGCCCCGGCATCAGTGCGGAAGACCAGTTGCGTCTGTTCACACCGTTCTACCAGGTGGCATCACAGAACCATACCTCGCAAGGCACAGGACTGGGACTTTCCATTTCCAGCAATCTGGCCCATCTCATGGGAGGTGATATCCAGGTCACCAGTGAACTGGGTCTGGGCAGCAGCTTTGCCCTGCGCGTCACGCTGGAAACCGCCACGTGTCCGCAACGTCCCGAAGCACCGGATCTGGGCGGGCTGGATCTGCGAGTGCGCAGCGCGCATGCCGAACTGAGCCGCAACCTGTGCCTCTGGTTCCGAACCTGGGGCGCACAGGCCGAAGCCATCCTGCCGGCCGATATGCCGGAAACGACAAATGCCTCAGCCAATACCTTGCTGATCGATGTGCTGGTTTCCCAGCCTGCCCGCCCGGCGGACTGGCCCGGCCGGTACATTCTGGCAGGCACGACCGCAGGCCCTGAGCCGGATCAGGCCGACGCGCGCCTGGACGGCTGTGGTGCCGATGATATTGCACGAGGCATATTGCGCTACCTTCGTCACCCGGACGGCGCGCCGGAAAACAAGCAGAATAACCTTTCCTATCGCGAGCTTGGCCTGCAGGTACTGGTGGCGGAAGACAATCCGATCAATCAGGCGACCCTCAGGGACCAGCTGGAGTTGCTTGGCTGCACGGTGACCATCACGGGCGATGGTGCGGAAGCGCTGCAACGCTGGGCGGCAGCGTCCTATGACGTCGTGCTGACCGATGTCAATATGCCCCGGATGAACGGCTACGAACTGACAGCGGCCCTGCGCAAGACCGGCACTGATGTACCCATCATCGGCGTCACGGCCAATGCCATGCGTGAAGAAGAAAACCGCTGCAGGCAGGCTGGCATGAATGCATGGATCGTCAAGCCGATCAACCTGGATACGCTGTACCATAGCCTCTACACGCTGGCACCGCACAAGGCATCGGCGCAGCGTGTGCCTGATGCCACAATCCACCTCGTACCGGAGAAGGCTACAGCCAGCAATGACACCGACACCACGGATGCCATCAGCGAGCTGGACAGGATTCCCGCCAAACACCGCGAGCTTTTCCGCCAATCCATGACAGACGATGCCAATGCACTGCTGGAAGCTGTTGGCAGCCTGAAGACGCAGCGCATCCAGCAGGCACTGCACCGCATGCATGGTGCCCTGTTGAGCATGCGCCAACAACATTTTGCAAAACGGGTTCACAATGCCGAAGACGCACTGCGTGCCGGCACGCTCACACCCGAGCTGGAAGCCTCGCTGCTGCGCATTGCAATCGACCTGAAAACGGTGATCAATGAACACTTGCCAACCTGATCCTCACCCGGGCTGAACGCCATGAAGAAACTGCGACTGGTTTTTGCAGATGACCACCCCCTCGTCCTGGCGGGGATCCGCGATTTCTTCGCCAACGACATTCGTTTCGACATCACGGCATGTGTCACCACCCCTACCGAGCTGATCGAGTGCATCATCCAGGAAAAACCTGATGTCGCGATTACAGACCTGTCGATGCCGGGCGACACACGCCACAACGACGGTCTGGGCCTGATTTCCTATATTGCCAATCATTTTCCACAGACCCAGATCCTGGTCGTGACCATGATGAGCAACCCGCTGGTGATTGCCTCGCTCTACAAGGCAGGAGCCAGCGGCGTCGTATTGAAGAGCGATCCTCCCGACACACTCAAGATTGCGCTGGAAGCCCTGCGCATGGGACGCCAGTTTCTGCATCCCAGCCTGATGGCACCGCAGACCCTGCATCAGCAACCTGCTGACATCCAGCTTGCCTCGGCCCTGTCCCGCAAGGAAATCGAGGTATTGCGCCGTTTCATCAGCGGCCAGTCTCCCAAGGACATTGCTTACGATCTGAACCGCAGCATCAAGACCATCAGCAACCAGAAGCGATCTGCCATGCGCAAGCTTCATGTGTCCAATGACCAGGAACTGATTGTCTTTTGCGCACGCCATCGACTGCTGGACTGAACACCGATTTTTCAGAACCTTCCCAAACATGACGCGGAGGCTGGCCTCTATCATGAAAGCCATGAAGGCTCATCACCGCGCCCCCTCCGACACGCTGCGTACCCCGCCACGCATCCCACATCTGCTGCTGCATATCCTGGCACTGGCACTGGTGGGCTGTATCCTCGCGGGAGGCGCACTCTATCTCTACACGGCCTTCAACAAAGAGGTCTCGACCTATCGCCGGGACATGAATGCCTCGGCCTATGATGCACAGTTTTTCTTTGATCGCAGGGAAGCGCAACTGCGTTCGGTCACGGCTGCCATGCTGCCCGCCAGGAAAGCCTCTCCACCGGTCATGCCCACACCCCGCAACGGGACAACGCAACTGGAAGTCGTCCCCGTGACCGAGCCCTCGGACGGGGCACCATTCTGGTATCTGCTGGTGACGGCACGCGACCGCCAGCTCCTCGACCTGCAACAGGTCAATATCCTGCATACCTCGACCATGACCGGCCTGACCCGCTATGTCACCGGGGCGGAACACTATATCCCATCCGGGGTGCAGGCCTGGATCGCCGAGTTTCTGGCCACGCGCTCCAGTGCCGCGCGTCCAGATGGCTACGCCCCTCTTTTCTGGCTACGACCACCTGGCGACGACATATCGCGCCTGTTCCTCTACACCCCTCTGGATACGTCGGATCCGGAAGCCGGCTGGGTCGGACTGGAGGTCAATGACATCGAAGCCGCGATCCGCTGGCGTGACAACAGCCGGCACCCACAAAACTATGTGCTGCTGACGCCGTTGCAACACATCGTGCTGCATGAGGGAGAGATCCTCGATCCCGAGTGGTACAGCCACAAGGAAATACCGCAGGACAGTTTTTACTACGCCTGGGACAACGGACTGCCCTCCCATCTGGTCCTGAGCAAGGCAATCGGTGAGGGTGGCTGGCGATTGGTGTATTCCGTACCGATCAGCGTCATTTTCGAACTCGGCCATATTCCGCTCTATCCGGTCTTGGCGACTGTACTCATGCTTTGCCTGCTCGTCGCGCTCATCATGCACCAGATCCGTCGCAGGCTGCTTCAGCCCGCACTGGCGCAATATGCCGCGCTGCAGGATAGCGAGCGCCTGACCCGGACCATCGTCGATGCCGCCCCGGTAGGCCTGTGCCTGATCGACCGCAACAGCGGCGTT
>NZ_JBEFDG010000080.1:0-2091 GCF_040137905.1 Corticimicrobacter sp. | reverse complement strand
TCCACGATACGCTGCGGCGTGACAGGCCACCCTCGTCATTGGCGTAAAACAGGCCGGCAGGAAAGACGATATCGACAGCAATCTTGTTGGTCTTGGTGCCGGCAGGGTTGGCAACAAACGGCCCGGCCACCGAATGGGTCTCTTCGTTCGGCCCCTTGAGTTCTATCCCTTGGACAGCATTCGATGTCACCACGTTATCGGGAAACAGCGTCACCAGCTCGCCGGGGCGCACAATCTCGTACTCGACCTCCTCGAAGTTGCCAATAGGCGTGTCCTCGATCCGGATTTCTTCGATGTCGTACTCACCCTGGCCTAGGCAAAACAGTTGGTACAGATAGGTCTGGTTGCCATCCAGCTCCGTGTAAGGCTGTGCAGCGAAGTCCGGATAGACGCGGAATCGCCCGTACTGGACCGGGATCGACTCCAGCAGACGCGCCGTGTTGCCCTGCGCCCCGATGGTGTATGTCGGGCTGGCCTGCTCTCTGGCCATCGTGCTGGGGGTCTTGGCAGGCGGGAAGATCGCAGACAGCAGCATGCTACCGCCGATAGAAACCAAAGCGGCCGCACCAGCACCAACCATCAACGCAGTTGTGCTGGTAGCCGCAACGCCAGCAGCAGAGGCATATGCACTAGCCGCCCAAGCGCCCACGCCAGCCGTCACAGCCGCCAGCGCCACCATCGCCACAACCTGCAACGGATTCGACCCACCTCCCCCGCCACCAGCAGGCAACAACGCCACCAGGACGACATCATCAGCCACCAAACGGCAGGCCCACTGATCCTGCACCAGCCACTTGCCATTCATCTGGACGATAAAGGTGTGCTGGCGTACCAGGTTGCGGCCACGGCCAGCCACCAGCCCTTCCCGGCGCAACACCGTATCCAGGCGCGTACCCGTGCGCGCCACAATCTCCACCCGATCCAGTTGTGGGCGAAACGGATTTCTACAAAGAGTGATATTAGGCATGGATTCGATAAAAGACAGGATGGGCAAAGCCCATGAAATTCAAATCGCGCAAAGGGGTAAAAACGATCCCTCTGCCCTCCAGTGCGTGTAATACGCCACCACCATCCAGGTTCAGATAAATACCAACATGTGGGTCATTTCCATCGCGTAGCAAAATGCCATCACCATGAGCGGGCATAGACACAATCTCCCACTCACCAGAGCGCATCTTGTGGGCATACATATCGCGGGCAGGATCACCAAACTCCACATCCTGAATTCCTCCACCAAAGTATGCAGCTCGACAATGCAGCAACAACCCCCAGCAGTCATACGCATCTGGCCCTCGGGCACCAAGCTCCCACGACAATCCGATGTAGCGGTTCACATCGACAGCATTCATCGCACCAATCCCGGAAACCGCGCCGCCATGTACTTCTCGTATGGGAATGCCCAGTTGTGAACATCTGACAGCGACGCCGTACCAGACACGGATGTGCCGGTCACGGTAACCTTGGTCAGTTCCATCGTGATCGGCGGGTCCATCTGCGGCTTGCTCAGGTCGGTCGATAGATAGGGCCGGTACGTCACATAGATAGGCTCCGGCTCATTGATGGCAGATTCGATATGCCCCACCACCTCGCGGGTCACACCGTCAATGGTGATCTGCATGGCAGGCACCTGCCCCTCTTCGAAACCCGGCAACTTGAAACGGAATGCCCCCGCGACAAAACCAACGTACTCGCCTGGATGCAACACCGCATCCCCCTCCAGCCTAGCCGTGATGTCTTCGTATCCAATCACAATGCGGATGGCAGTCGGCTGACCAGCATCGTCACGGAATGCCGAGTGGCGAACTTCCAGCGTATCAAAGATCACGCGATCGGTCGGAGCCGAGGCATAAGCCTCTTTCAGCGCTTGTTCAAGTGACATTTTTCTGGTGTCCATAAAAAAACCGGCCAGGCCGGTTATGAGCTCAATGCATCAGGTTGTATCGATTCTGCAATCCCCACGCCAAAAAGCGGTAACCGCTTGGGAGATATTTCGATAACTGCAGCCCTGGCCTTTCTGCGAGACTCCAGCACCTCTGTCGGGATGGGCTTGCCCTCCCGATGCTCCCGAGTTTCATACCAGTCGGTATCAGA
>NZ_JBEFDG010000079.1:0-12402 GCF_040137905.1 Corticimicrobacter sp. | reverse complement strand
GGTGGCCGGTGCGGCGGTTTCCTGCGCCATGAGCGGTGTGGCCGCAGCCAGCACCGAGGCAGTCATGGCAAGCATTACCATGCGCGCGGTCGGCTTGAGTACGAGAGAACGAAAAGACATCGACATGGATTTCACTATAGGAGGAATGCGTAAACGGGGACGAATGTGGCAGTGTACAAAGGCCTCAGGGCTGCCACAACCAGCCGAGATGTCTGGTTGCCAATTGTCGCAAGACCAACAATTTGCCATGGAAAAAATGCCCTGCGCCGGGCAACACCACGACCGGCAGGCCCAGCGGGCGCGCCCAGTCGAACGCCTCGGCCAGCGGCACGACTTCGTCCTGCTCGCCATGGATCAACCAGGTATCGTCAGGCAGGGACACTTCGCGAAAGAGGAAGCGGCTCACGGCAGGCCCGGCCAGCATCACGGCATCGAACGGTGCAGCGCCATCACGTTCGGCCAGGGCCGAATAGAGTTGCGCAGCCACCGCCGTGCCGAACGAGAATCCCGCCAGTACCTGCTTGCCTGCCACCAGGGCCGGATAGCGTTCGCGAAACTGATCCACCAGGGCCTGCATGTCTTCGGTTTCGCCACGCGCCTGGTCGAACTCCCCTTCGGACTCCCCAACGCCGCGAAAATCCGGGCGCACCACCACCAGACCCTGCATCAGGCAGGCCCGTGCCAACGTGGTCACGACCTTGTTATCGCGAGCGCCACCATGCAGGGGGTGCGGATGCAAGGCCAGCGCCCAGCCGCGCGGCTCGCTTTCGGGCCAGTCGATGGCGCAGTCGATGCGCCCTGCTGCGCCGTTGAAAGTTGTGTATTCGGTTTTGATTGCCATGAGTCTCTGAATATCGTGCGATCCGTAAGTTCAATCCTGCAGCCAGCCCTCGACCTGCTGCATGGCGCGCTCCAGCGCCAGGGCCAGCGCCTGTACACCAGCGACGGCACCCGTGCCGGACACATCCTGTACCTGATCGAAACGGAACTGACGCGGTGCCTGCCCGGCCCCGAACCAGAGGCCGCTGAGCACGACATGAGCCTGGCTGGAACCGCTTTCCGGCGTGTATATCTGCTCAAACCGCTCAAGCCGCACCTGCAGGTGCGGCATGGCTCCCGTCAGGTCCTGGGCCAGCACAGGCCCTCCCACCGACAGACGTTCGCGCAGGCGCTGATCCACCAGGCTGGCTGGCGTGGCGACCCAGCGATAGCCCTGATACCCATGCGGCTCGCTGCTGCCTGCCTCACGCCAGATCACCAGCGTATCGGTCAGCAGGGGTGCAGCCTGCACCGCTTCCAGCACCAGGGCAGGCCGGGCCGGAGCACTCGTACTGGCGGCTAGAGCGTCAACCTGGGGAGCACCCAGATCCAGCATGACCGGCATCACGCCGGTACGACCCATACTGCAGGCCGCCAGCACCAGCACGGCGAGCGCTGCCGACAGGCGTGCCACCAGGCGCAGCGGGCGCGCACCCTGCTTCATCACTTGTCTCATTGGTTTCCTCCAAATCCTTGGAATCCGGACTCGCCCGGGCCGGGCCTGACCGCAGGTGGCCCGAACAGCAGCGACTGGGGCGACTCGCCGATCACCCGTGCCGTATTGCCCAGGCTGGCTGCCGCACTGCCAACCTGACTGGCTGCGGTCCCCAGGGTCGGCAGCGTCTGCATCCGCAGTTGCGCCGCCACCCTGGCCAGATCTTCCATGCTTTGCGTCGCCGTATACAGCGGCCCTCCGGGTGCCAGCACCCGGTCCAGTGCGCTGCGTGCCGACAGCACGGCCTCGCTCATGTCGCGCGCCATCCGGTCGGCCTGAGCAGCCACGCCCCGCAATGACTGCACCAGCGGGCCAGCCTGCTCCAGAGCCGGACGCAGCGACGCCGTAATCGCATCGAGATTGTCCAGTGTCTGGCCCAACGCACGCACATGCCTGTCATCCAGCACCTTTTCCACCTGGCCGGCGATCCGCTCGACACTGTTGAGAATGACACCGGCACGCGCCTCGACCCGCTCCAGCAAGCCGGGCTTGAGTGGAATCATGATCGGCTCGCCGCCGGGCTTGGGCACCAGCATCTCGGTCGACGAGCCATCGTCGTGCAGTGACACGAATGACATGCCGGTGACGCCCTGGGCCGTGAGTTCCGCCCAGGTCGAGGTCGTGATCGGGGTGCCGGGCCGGATACCGATCTGGATGCGGACGTTGCCGGGCCTGTTGATGTCGAGCGACAGTGCCAGCACCTTGCCGACCGGTACGCCCTGGTAATTGATCGCCGACTGGGACGACAGCCCGGTCACCGAGGTATCGGTACGCAGCTCGTAGTGCAGCAGATCACCCTGGCCGCGCGACATCCAGATCGCCACCAGTACGGCGGCGACCAGCAATGCAATCGTGAACAGTCCCGCCAGCAGCGCGTGACTACGGTTTTCCATGGACAGACTCCCCGGACGCAGCCGACAGCCGGCTGCGATATTCCAGCTCGCGCTGGAAAAATGCCTTGATGAAAGGATGGTCGAACTGCATGACCTTGTCCACCGTATCGCAGACAATGACACGCTTTTCGGCCAGCACGGCGACCCGCATGCTCATGGCAACCAGCGTGTCCACGTCATGGGTCACCATGACCACCGTGAATCCCAGTTGATGATTCAACTGACGGATCAACTCGACGAACTCCGCCGAACGCTGCGGATCCAGGCCTGCCGTCGGCTCGTCGAGAAAAACCAGATCGGGGTCCAGCGCCAGCGCACGCGCCAGCGCCACCCGCTTGATCATGCCGCCGGACAGGTCGGACGGCTGCTTGAGTGCGTCGCCGGGCGTCAGCCCGACCTGGGCCAGCCGCATCATGACGACATCGCGGATCACGGCTTCCGGTAAGGCACGCAGTTCGCGCAGCGGCAACGCCACATTATCGAAGACCGACAGTGCCGAAAACAGCGCCCCGCTCTGGAACAGCATGCCCCAGCGACGCGGCAACAGTGCACGCGTACGCGCATCCATATCGCGCAACGCCTGGCCGAATACCTCGACACGTCCCGCCGCCGGATGCTCCAGTCCGAGGATCTGGCGCAACAGCGTCGTTTTGCCGGAACCCGATCCGCCGATCAGCGACAGGATCTCTCCCGGCATCACATCCAGGTTCAGGTGCTCATGGACGACATGCGTCCCGAACGCCGTTTTCAGGTCACGGATCGAAATCACCGGGCGAACGGCAGCGGTCTGGTTCATGACCTATATGCCCAGCCGGCTGAAAATCACCGCATAGATCGCATCCAGCAGGATCACACCCGTAATGGCCGTGACGACGGATGCCGTGGTGCCCCGCCCCAGGCTCTCGGTATTGGGTTCGATGCGCAAGCCAAAGAAGCAGGCGACCAGGGCAATCATCATGCCGAAGGTCACGCCCTTGCCCAGCCCGATCCAGTAATGGGCCGACGCGACCGCATTGGGCAGCTCCTGCAAGAACCAGCGTATCGACATGCCCAGCTCCAGCTGGGCAGCGATCATGCCCCCCAGCAGCGCCATGGCATCCGTCCACAGCACCAGCAACGGCATGGTGATCGACAGCGCCAGCATGCGTGGCAATACCAGCCGCTGGCTGTGTGAAATCCCCATGACCTGCATGGCATCGAGTTCCTGTGTCACCCGCATCACGCCGATCTGCGCCGTAATGGCCGATCCGGAGCGGCCTGCCACCAGGATGGCAGCCAGCACCGGCCCCAGTTCACGGGTGATCGACACCCCCAGCAGCGTGACAATGAGACGGTCAGCACCGAACAGCTTCAGTTGCTGGGCCGACAGATAGGACAGCACGACGCCGATCAGGAAACCGACCAGCGCGGTGATACCCAGCGCCTGCGTACCCGTGTGGTAGACCTGCGCGGAGATTTCGCGCCACGGTCCCCCGGCCGGGAAACGCAGCATGCGCAACAGATCCAGCATGACCTGCCCGAAGAGCGCCAGCATGTCCTGCGCAGCGCGTGCACCTTCATAGACCCGGTCACCGACCCGGCGCACATGACGCCAGTGATCGACGGCCGGCACCGGCGGCACCACGACAGGAAAACGTGCCAGCATATCGAATGCCTCACGCTGCAGATCGGTCAGCCGCACCTGGGCAGGCAAGGTATTGCCCCAGGCCCGCCACAGCATGTGCGCCCCCACCGAATCCAGATGCCGTACTGCAGACAGATCCCAGGCCACGCCATCGGCCTGTTGCTGCAGCATGTGGGCCAGACTGCGGGTATTGCGGCGATTCGACAACCCCTGAGCCGTCCAGTCACCCACCACGCGGCAAGCCTGCCCGTCGTAATGCAGGGCAGGACCGCTGGGCAGACTGTCTGAAGGCAGTGGCGAGTTCACCATACAATATCGGTCGAAAATTTTGTCACATCATAACGCGTCGAGACTGCCATGCACGTTCCAGAGGCCTCTGTCCTGCTGCCCGATCCCGCCCAACAGCAGGCCGGGCTGGCTGCACTGCTGCCCGACTTCGGCCACCTGGACTGGCTGGCACAGACCGGCTCGACCAATGCCGACCTGTTGCTGCGCGGCCGCCAGGGGCATACGGGCAACCTGCCCTGGCTGCTGGGCACGCATCTGCAACAGGCCGGGCGAGGCCGGGCCGGGCGCCCCTGGCGCAATCGGACCGGTGCCGCGCTGATGTTCTCGTGCGGATTCGAGGTCCATGCCCCGGCCGCACGCCTGCCATTCCTATCATTCCTGGCCGGCATGATCGCCTGCGAAACGCTGCGCCGGATTGCGCCGGCTCCGGCACGCCACGACATTGGCCTGAAATGGCCCAACGACGTGCAATTCGGCCAGGCCAAACTGGCGGGTATCCTGGTCGAGTCGATGCGCATGGGCACGGGCTTCCTGGTGGTCATGGGCATCGGCATCAACCTGGCCGATGCCGCAGAGACCAGTATCCACCTGGGACGCGAAGTGGCCGACTGGAGCCAGATCCTGAGCACCGCCCCCACACCTGCACCGCAGGATGCCTGTATGATCGTGGCGTCCCTGGCCCGGGCCTGGCAGCAGGCCGTCGCTGAATTCGAACACGGCACCCTGGGTGATGTCGATGCCCGCTTTGCCGCCATCGATGCCCTGCGTGGCCGCGCCGTCAACGTCATCGACCGCGAGCATGTGCTGCTGAGCGGTACGGCAGCCGGCATCGACCACCAGGGCTGCCTGCAGGTAGAAACCGAAGACGGCCGCATCCATCCCGTGTCGATCGGCGAGATTTCCGTACGGACCCATTCATGAGCATACTGATAGACGCCGGCAATACCCGCATCAAACTGGGCTGGCTGGCTCAGGACACGGTTCCCGGACAGCCGCCCTGCATCGAGCACATCATGGCCTGCCCCCATGCCGACCTGCCGGAAGTGTTCACCGGCTGGCTACGCACGCTGCCCTACACGCCTGAACAGGCACTGGGTGTCAGTGTCACGCACCACCGCATCAATGATTATCTGTCGCGCACGCTCGATACGCATGGCTGCAGCCTGGTCTGGCGCAAAGCTGCGCAACAGGCACTCGGCCTGACCAACGGCTACCTGCAGACCACCCAGCTGGGGGCCGACCGCTGGGCAGCACAACTGGGTGCCTGGCAGCGCTGGCGTCACCTGGGGCAACCGCTGCTACTGGCCGGCTTCGGCACCGCCACCACGCTGGATACCATCAGTCCCGACGGCACATTCGTGGGCGGCCTGATCCTGCCTGGCACGGCACTCATGCGCCATGCCCTGGCTCAGGGCACCGAGTTGCTGCCGGTGGCCTCCGGCGAAGCCCAGGACTATCCGCAGGATACCCACAACGGCATTATCTCCGGCATATACGCTGCCCAGTGTGGTGCGCTGCTGCGCCAGTGGCTGCTTGGCCTGCAACGCTACGGCCAGCCTCCCCACCTGGTCGTGACCGGTGGAGCCTGGCCTGCGCTGGCCAGCGAAATGGAAACCCTGCTGCGCACGGAAACCACGCTGCTGGGCAAGCCGTCTCCCGAACTGCACTATCATGAACACCTGTCGCTCGAAGGCGTCGCCTATCTGTTGCAGGAGTCTTCCCATGCGTAGCCTGTTCTTTCTACTGGTACTCGGCAACCTGGCCCTCTATGGCTACGGCCAGGGCTGGCTGGGCACGCCTCCCGAACTGCAACAGCGCTCGCCGAGCTATGCCTCGCAGGAAATCCGGGCCGATGCAATCACGGTACGAAAAGAACCGAACACACGCCAGAGTGGTTCGTAGGCAGCGCCACAACCGTACTACAGGATCAGTCGGTGCCTGAAAACACCGCCTCCAGCGTTTCTGCATCCAGCAGATTGATGGACCACGCCTCAAGCTGCAAGGTACCTGCCTGACGGATACGCTGCTGCACGTCCTCGGACAAAGGGCCGAATTTGCGCGTCAACTGGCGCGCCAGCAAGAGTGCCTCGCCTTCCTGGCGTCCTTCCTGTCGCCACTTATGGCCCCAATCATGGGGATGCGCTGCCATCATGAGGGTGATCTCCTGTAAATCTTCGGTATCCGGCAACGCAGCCGTGGCAGGTGCCGCTCGTGGCAGCAGCACATGCCGTGCCCAGGCTCCGAATACCCGGCGCAACTCCTGTCCTTGCGCGCAGTCGGTCAGTCTGAGCACAGTGTGCAGCAATTGCGCCGTTTCCTCAATACTACGGCTGTGCTCCAGATGAAATAGGGCACTCACCAGATTGTCCGCCGGCAAGACACCGGCATCAGCCAACGCCCCCTCGTCCAGCAGCAGGTAGCGCATCTGCGGCTGATAGGGCATCAACTCCGGTGGCGCGGAATCCATCAACTCTGATACCTGACGTGGCTCACGCCAACGTCGGGCACCGCTGTACAGCACAATGGGCAGAATGATCGGCAACCGTCCCGAAGGGCCAAGCAAACGACGCATGGCAAGGTCTTCATACATCAAGGCGCAATAGCCCATGACCCGTACACTGATCATCCGGTCTGTAGCAGATTGATGCTCCAGCATGATGATCAGGTACAACATCTGACCATCACGCCGCCTGACGCGCCAGAGACGATCTCCCTGGCGCTGACGACGCCTGTCACTGACGTAGTCGGTCGGCAACGGCTCCAATGTGCCAAGATCCACCAGGTCCCGCAACCCTGGCGGCAAGATTCCTGCGAACAGCGCGCGCACCATCAGCGGACTGCTGAACAGGCGGCGGTAATACTGATCCTGCAGATTCATGGCGTGTGTCCCGTGAGAGGCAGGGACACTGACTTTATGCCTCAGACAGGCAGGCTGGATAAGGCATGTGACGGTTTTGTCATAGCCGTACCATTCAAAAGCTTCTCAGAAATAGGCAGCCAACACCACCAACGCCCGTTCGGTCGCACCGCGATGCGCGGCCACCCACTCGCGTGCCGCCGCGGCACGCCGGGCACGCTCTGACGGCTGATCTATCCAGGCCTGTGCCACGGCCAGAGCCAGCGGCAAGTCCGGCACCTGCTCGATGGCACCGGCGGCACACCCATCCACCACGGCCTGCTCGAAATTCCAGGTATTCGGCCCCACCACGGCAGGCGCACCGGCAGCACAGGCCTCGATCACGTTCTGCCCACCCATGGGTGCAAAGCTGCCTCCCATGAGCACCACATCGGCCGCAGCATAGTAAAACGGCATCTCGCCCAGCGAATCCCCCAGCAGAACCGTGGCATTGCGCAAGGCCTGCATATCATCCTCGTGGCCTTCGGCCATCCGCTCCAGCGCTCCCAGTGTCGAACGCCGCAACAGTGTGCCATCCAGCCCGGCCAGGATACCCGCTGCCTCTTCGAAACGCTGCGGATGACGCGGCACGACCAGCCAGAGCGGTGTCTGTGCCACACTTTCTGCTGACGAGGCAACAGCGACCCGTACGTTCCCTGCCTGCGTCACCGGCATTGCAGCCCCGCTCGACGACATCGCCACCTTCACTGCATCGACCAGCATCTGCTCTTCGCCATCACGCGCACTGGCCAGCAGCACGACCGGGCGACCCAGCGCACGACGCCATGCATGGCCAGCCGCCAGCAATGGTTCCGGCAGGCCCATGTCGAACTTGAGATTGCCCATCACGCTGACCTGCCGGGCACCTGCCTCGCGCAGCCGCTGCGCATCCATTTCCGTCTGCGCCAGCACAACATCCAGGCTCGCCAGCGCAGGCCCGAGCAATGCCCGAAAACGCAACGCCTGTCGCAGGCTGGATGCCGAAAACCGGGCGCTGACCATCACCATCGGCACCCGCGCCTGTTCGGCTGCGGCGAGCAGATTGGGCCAGATCTCCCGCTCCATCAATACCCCGCAACGGGGTCGCAGCGCCTGCATGAAGCGCCGCGCCGCCCCCGGAAAATCATAGGGCTGCCAAAGCTGCACCAGTTGACCGTGCTCGATGGCCTGCGCAAACAGCCGCGCCCCCTCGGCACGGCCTGTCGCCGTCATGTGCGTCAGGACCACTGTCTGACCGGCCAGCAGCAATGCGCGCACCAATGGCTCTGCCGCGCGCGTCTCGCCCAGGCTGACGGCGTGTATCCAGACCGCGCCCTGTGGCAATACGCGGTCGCCATAGCGGCCAAAGCGCTCGCCACCCATCACCTGCCATCGCCCGCCCGAACGGCGTGCCCGGCGGGCCAGCAGCAGCCAGACCAGCGGTGCCAGCACATAAAGCAGCAGGGAATAGAAAAAGCGAGCCATCACTCAAAAGCCAGCGCCTGCTCGACCGCCTGCAGCACCTGATCTCGTGACGGCGACAGGCCACGATCCCCCAGACTGGCCGTGTAGGCCGCGCCAACCAGCGGCGTACGTACCGGCGTAGACGCACGATAGATACCGATGGTCGGGCGCGCCAGCGCTGCCGACAGATGGGTCAGCCCGCTGTCCAGGCCCACCATCAGGCGAGCGCCGCTCAACAGCCGCGCCGTCTCGGTCAGCGTCATGCGCGGCACGACCTCGACACGCGAGCGACCGGCCACGAGCTGTTGAGCCCGCTCGGCTTCCCGGGCATTGCCCGACAATATCCTGAGATCCAGCCCGGCCAGCGCCAGGCGGTCGAAGACCGCGTGCCAGTCCGCCTCGGGCCAGAGCTTGTCGTCCCGGCTGGCCGACGGCATGATCACGGCATAGGGTGCCACTCCATCGACCGCTTTGCCTGCTTCGGGCCGGAGGAACTGGGACAGGCCGAAATCGGGTTCACCCTCGTAGCGGTAGCCGAACGTCAGTGCCGCCAGCTTGCGCTGGCGCGTGACGGCGGGCTGCCAGAATTCGACCCGATGACGACGCTGATAGAACAAGGTCGCCAAAGGCTCGCGAGCAGATTTCCAGTCCAGGCCATGGCGCACCCCCTTCGCCAACCGTACCATCCAGACGGACTTGAGCAGGGCCTGCATATCGAGCACCACGTCATAAGGCTCGACCTTCAGGCGCGCAGCCAATGCCGCACGCTCGGAACGGGAGCGTGCGGACCACCAGTCCTTGCGCCAGCGCCGGTGCGCCACCGGAATCACATGGCGCACGGCCGGATGCCAGCCGGGGATTTCGGCAAAGGCTTCTTCGACCACCCAATCGATCTTGGCGCCGGGAACATGCCGCGCAATATCGGAAATGGCTGGCAACATATGCACTAGATCGCCCAGCGATGATGTGCGTACAATCAGGATTCGGGTCATGGAAGCGCTCATAATTACCCACCATTCTAGCGAAATTTTTGTCGGGCACCGCGCATGCGCCCTGCCCGCCATCCAACCTTATGCCCATTCCCTCAGATTCTTCCTCCGCCACTGACGCACCCTGTACGTCACCGGAGGAACTCAGCCGTCGCCAGTTATTGATGGCCATGCTCGGCGTCTCGGCCACGCTGGTCCTGGCGGCCTTCGACTCCACCATCATCGCCACCATGCTGCCGCGTGTGGCCGAAGCGCTCGACGGCATGGACCTGTACGCCTGGGTCGGCACCGGCTACATGCTCTCGACCTCGATCGCCATCCTGATCTTCGGACGGCTGGGCGACATGTACGGCCGCCAGCGGCTGATGCTGGCCTCGGTGGTCATTCTCGCGCTGGGCGGGCTGCTGTGCGCCACCGCGCAGAATATGGCACAACTGGTTCTGTGGCGTGCCCTGCAGGGTGTCGGCGGCGGCATGATGATCGCCACCGCCTTCGCCGCGCCGGCCGACCTTTTCCCCGACACGCGCCAGCGCGTACGCTGGATGGCCATGCTGTCGGCTGCCTATGCGGTCGCCAGCGGCATCGGTCCCTTCATGGGCGGCGCAATCACCGAAGCACTGGGCTGGCGTGCCACCTTCCTTCTGGTCACCCCGCTCACGGCACTGGCAGCCTTCGTGCTGCTGTTCCGCTTTTTTCCGGACTTCCGCCCCCGGCACGACCCTGAGCGCCGCATCGACTGGCGCGGCGCGGGCCTGCTGGCACTGGCGCTGGGTGCGCCGCTGGCCGCCCTCGAACTGGGCCTGGCCCCCGGCGAGCACAGCCACCCCTGGCTGGCCCTGATCCTGCTGACATGCGGCCTGGTCGCCCTCGCCGTGCTGATTCCGCTGGAACGGCGTCTGGCCTGGCCGATCTTTCCGCTGCGCATCCTGGCCCTGCGCCAGACCCGCCTGCTGACGCTGGTATCGGTCTATGTCGGTGCCACCATGTTCATCCTGATCTACTACAGTCCTCTGCTGCTGCAACAGGCGCTGGGCTACGAACCGGGTGCCAGCGGCCTGCTGATCACGCCCCTGGTCGTCGCCATCCCGATCGGCAGCATCATCAATGGCCGGATCTTTCCTCGCCAGACCGAACCGCAACGCCTGCTGATATTCGGTTCGCTGCTGCTGGCAACCGGTTGCCTGATGACACTGTTCATCGGCCAGGGCAGTCCGGTCGCCTACATCCTGCTGGCGTTCTTCGTGAGCGGCCTGGGCCTGGGCTTTCTGCTGCCCAACCTGACCCTCATCATGCAGATGCTGAGCGACCGGCGCGATATCGGCCTGGGCTCGGCCCTGGTACAGACCGCCCGCAGCACAGGCAGCGCGGTCGGCGTCACTGTACTGGGCCTGGTGATCGCACGCCTGACAATCGAGTCCGGCATCCGTACCGGCCTGGCCTGCTGTATCGCGCTGGCCCTGCTGTGCGCCTGGACCTCGACCCGCATCAAGATGAAGAACCTGCCGGACTGAGTGTTGCAGCAATGATATGCAGACACGCCGTCACGTGCACGCCATCTGCAGCAGAAACATCCGGAACGCAGCCACCAACTCTGCGCTGCCCGACAGATCCATCCGCTCATTGATCACATAGCAGCCATCCAGCGCATCCATCACTTCCAGCACGCATGAGCCATCATTCCAGGCTGTGAAGCGGCCCAGCCGATGGGCGGCGTCGATATCTACCACCAGGCTTTCCGACAGGCCGTGCCGGTGCATGACGGGAGCATAGTCGCCACAGGACTGCACATGGCGCTTCAATTCGGACAGCATTCGGTCAGGGCAATTCCAGCTCGGTCACGATAGGCGCATGGTCCGACAGTTGCGTCCATGGCTTGCCGCGCAGCACCCGCGCCGAGCGTACGGCAAAGCCGCGCTGGTAGATACGATCCAGCCGCAGCCAGGGGAAGGCTGCCGGGAAGGTGCGTGGCGGCGGCAGCGGCTCGTAGCCGCCCTCATGGCCAAGCTGGTGGCTGCGCTGATGCGCGCGGCTCAGCCCGGCACCGCGCTGCAGCGCCTGGCGCAGCGCCTTCACGGAATCCCGCAGTCGCGGCATGCCGATATTGGACGTGTGCTGCGCGTAGGAAAACACCTCGTGCAACCCCAGCCGCTGCACGAACAGAGGCGACAGCCGGTTGGTCCAGTCGTTGAAATCGCCGGCAATCAGGACCGGCGCATCCGCCGGTACCAGCCGCTCGATACGGTCGGCCAGCGCCTGCACCTGACGCACCCGGCTGACGGCGAACAGCCCCAGGTGCACCACGAAGCAATGCACCTCGGTTTCCTGCACGAACACCTTGGCATGCAGCAGCCCGCGCTGCTCGAGCGCATGATCGGAGATGTCCTGGTTTTCAAAACCGATGATGGGGTAGCGCGACAGCAGCGCATTGCCGTGGTCGGTTTCCCGACGCACCGCATTGCGGCCGTAGGCCACCTCGAACTGCAGGCCGGCGGCCAGCGCCTCGTGCTGGGCATCGAGGATGCCGCTCTGGGCGTTGCGCCCCTGCACCTCCTGCAGGAAGACCAGGTCCGGCTGCAGGCCATACAGGCCAAGCCGCACGTCGTACAGGCTTTCCCTGCCGCCCAGTGCGGAGCGGCCCTTGTGGATGTTGTAACTGACGACCCGCAGGATGGACATAGGCGGCCCGGGGGGGGGGGGGGGAGGGGGAAAAAAAAAGGGGGGGGGGAGTGGTGTGG
>NZ_JBEFDG010000078.1:0-5535 GCF_040137905.1 Corticimicrobacter sp. | reverse complement strand
CAGGTGCAGGTGCAGGTGCAGGTGGCGATTCCGGTGCGGGGGCTGCCTCTGATGGTGTCGTCGATGCTGATGTCGGTATGGACGCAGGCCCGGTTGTGGATGTTTCCGGCGGGGGGGCTGGATGCTGGGGCTTTTTCTTCTTGAAGCGGTCGAACTTGTCCCGGTTGAGCCAACTGCTGCCATAGAGCAGCAGCGCATAGGCCCAGAACAGTGGGGCGATGCCGATGGCGTTGCCCAGCGCGCCAAAACCCATGGGCAGCATGACCTGGGTTGAATTCAGCAGGGCCAGGCGCAGGCCGACGGTCTCGGCAGTGCGACCGGGTGGAGAGTGCTGGTGCATCAAGGCCAGCAGGCTGGGCTGGCTGCCACCCAGCGCCAGGCCCAGGATGAACGAGAGCGTCAGCAGGAACGAGATTTCGCGGAACAGCGGGTACAGCAGGAAGATGCACCCCGCGCTGATCGTGGCCGACACCAGCAAGGTCCAGGGGCGTACGTGCTTCTGTATATAAGGCAGCGCCAGTCGGATCACGAAGGTGGCCAGCGAGAAGCAGGCCAGGACCGTGCCGATGGTGGTGGCGGACAGGCCGATGGACACACCGTAGATCGGCACGATGAAGGCGTGTGTGTCCCAGGCACCAGACAATACGGTGTTGGTGCCAAGAATGCGGCGCAGCTCGGCAATGCGCAGCAGATCGCGGATGCCCGGCTTGGGGGCCTTGGCCTGCATGTCGGCCTGCTGCTGTTCAGTGGCGGTCAGCGGCGCAGGCTCAGGTAGCTCTTCGACCTTGTGCTCCGGGGCCGATGCCACATGCGGCGGCAGCGTGGGCAGCAGCTTGCGCAGGCCGTACAGGGCAATGATCGGCCCGATGGCCAGCACCCCAAAGGCAAAGCGGTGCCCCAGGTGGTCGATGGCCAGCCCGGCCAGCAGCGGCCCGGAAAATCCAGATACCGATTGCGCCAGCGCCAGCCATGAGAAATTGCGCAGCCGCTGTTTGCTGTCGCCACGCCCCATCAGGTTCTGCGTGGAAACCTGATGGAGCGTGAAACCGATGCCGATCATACCGGCGGCCAGAACCAGGGCGGCCAGATCCGACCAGAGCAGAGGAATGATTGCGCCGACGATGATGAGGGCATTGCCGATGCGCATCGGGCGGCTGACCCCGATACGGTCCACCCAACGCCCGGTATAGACCGAAAACAGCATGGGCAGGACAGCGAACAGCGCCACCAGAAAGCCCACCATGAAGGTCGACATGTGCAGGCTGATTGCGGTGAGGGAAACCGCCACGCGCCCACCGTTGAGTGCGACGTGATTCAGCATCGACAGCGTGCACCACAACCCGGCGTTCGGCAGGGCGGACGCGCTTGCGGACGGATCAGGCGAGGGGGATGCTGAGGCAGGTGCTGTCACGGCAGGCAAAAGCCTATTCTGCACCCTATATGCTTATTTGTCGATGTCGTCCCTGTCCGGATCAGGGTTGCCCCCAGGCCACCGGCTCGCGCTCCAGTTCGACGCCGAAACGCGCCCGCACATCGGCACGTACAGCCTCTTCCAGCGCCAGTACATCGGTTGCCTGTGCACCACCGTAATTGACGAGCACCAGCGCCTGCCGCGTGTGCATGCCCACCGGCCCCAGACGCTTGCCTTTCCAGCCACACTGGTCGATCAGCCAGCCCGCCGCCAGCTTCCAGCTACCATCGGTTTGCAGGTAGCCGGGCAGAGCAGGGTGGTGTGCGTGCAGAGCTTCCCATTGTGCAGAGGAGATCACCGGGTTCTTGAAATAGCTGCCGGCATTGCCCAGTTCCCGAGGATCGGGCAGCTTGGCCCGGCGAATGTCGCAGACTGCATCGAAGATCTGTCGCGCAGTCGGGCCGGCCGGTGCGCTGTCCCCTTGTGCTGTCGAAGTGCCAGACGCCAGCAGTGGATGCTTCTGCAGGTCGGGATAGTCCAGCACCGGTTGCCACTGCTTGGGCAGGCGGAAACGGACTGCAGTAATCAGCCATGTGCCGGGTTCCGCATGCTTGAACAGGCTATCGCGATAGGCAAATCGGCATTCAGATGCGTCCAGGCAGTGCATTCTGCCCTGTGGAATATGCCAGGCCAGCACGCTGTCGATACGGCCGCCGACTTCCACACCATAGGCCCCGATGTTTTGCACGGGCGCAGCACCGACCGTGCCGGGGATCAGCGCCAGGTTTTCCAGCCCGGGCCAGCCCTGATCCAGACAGGTGCGTACAAAGTCATGCCAGACTTCGCCTGCTCCGGCTTCGACCAGCCAGGCATCGTCGCTTTCCGATATAAGCCGGATGCCGGGCAGGCGCACTCGCACGGTCAGTCCGCCGATTTCCGGAGCCAGCACCATGTTGCTGCCGCCACCCAATACGTGCACCTGTGGGTATTGCTGGGCCAGTACGCTCAGTTCGGGGAGCTGCTCGGTATCCTCCAGCGTGACACAAGCCAGCGCCCTGGAGGGCAGGCGCAGCGTGTTGAGAGAGTGCAAATCCAGGGAGGAGATTGACAGCATGACAGCATGAATTTTCTGGGTGGGCATGCTTGACATAGTACAAAATTTCTTGCTATAGTTTCGTTCTCGCAGCGAAGCCATGCTTAATTAAGTATGTTTTTGCTGCTGATGCGGGAGTAGCTCAGTTGGTAGAGCGCAACCTTGCCAAGGTTGAGGTCGCGAGTTCGAGACTCGTCTCCCGCTCCAGGTTTTTATGTTTAAGCTGCGTATGCAGCTTGGCATTTTAGATTACGCAGCACATGCGTAGCTAAATGCGGGAATAGCTCAGTTGGTAGAGCGCAACCTTGCCAAGGTTGAGGTCGCGAGTTCGAGACTCGTTTCCCGCTCCAAGATTTTCGTCCATGGATATCCACCAACGTCCATAGATGATTGAAAAAAGGCCGAAAACTTTGTTTTTCGGCCTTTTTTTCGTCCAGCGACGTCTACTGACATCCATCTAAATCCACGCGATTTAAGTCCACTTTTTTGAGCTGCATTTGCGGCGGATGGATAGGCTTTTGGGCCGCCCTTACTCACTTGGCGATTCGGATGGTTTGTCTTTGGCGATCTCGGCGCAGGATCGCAAAACCTGGCACTTTCGCCACTACTATCAGGCAAGAGGCCACCCATTGGATGTGGTCCTACAATCGCGAGCGCCTCAACATGGTATTGGGTGGGATCATGCCGATACAGCGGTTGACCATAGCCGCCTAATTCCTACTTCTCACGCCCGTGAAAAATGGGCGCATTACCATTCGGAAGAGGCTAGAAAAATTTTACAACCTGAGCCCATATTCGCGGGCTGCGATCACGGTCGCTTTGCGGCTCGGCATTGCCCAGCTTCCAGGCTGCGACAGCGTTGATCTGCCAGCCATGTGCAGCCCAGCGTGTGCCCACGCCGGCTCCCGATAGGCTGCGGTGATTGTCCCCATTGCTCCAGGTGTGCTTGTTCAGGCGTACTTCACCATGATCCACGAAGGCGTTGAGTTGCCAGGCCTCGGTCAACGCGTAGCGTACTTCGATATTGCCCAGCCAGCCTTGATCGCCAGAGGCTTCGCCTTGCGGATAGGCGCGTACGCCATAGGCACCACCCAGGCTCATCTTTTCTGAACTGTCCAGATTGCCGTCGGTCCACTGGCCTTGCAGTTGGGTATACAGGCTGAAGCGGTCGGTCAGGCGTTGCAGACGTACCAGGCTCGGATTGACTTTGATGAAATGGCCCTGCGTTTTGGCGGTCAGGGCATCGATGCGCTGGTTCTGCGCACCGTTGATATCCAGATGCCCCTGGCTCCAGGTCAGGGCGAAACTGTTGACGCCGCCGCCGAGCAGCGTGTCACGACTGTTGCCGCTGAGGGTGGCACTGACCACGTTCGAGTGCTTCTTGCTCTTGCTATCGAACAGGTCAATGTCGTCCCTGAGGCGCTTATGGTCGAACTGCAGTTGTGCATAGAGGGAGAAGTCCCGGCTGCGTACCAGTGGCTGATTCAGGTACAGGCTGGTGATGCGTGCATTGCCGTGGGCGTCGAGCTCGGAGAAATCCTTGGCCAGCTCGTAGTCCATGTTCGAGTAGGCCACCCCGGCCTGGGTATCCCAGGGGCCGACTGGCAACTGATAGGCGATGCGCCCGTAATGCTGGTCTTTGTTCGAGCCCATCAGGCGCATCGACAGGCGATCCCCCAGACCCAGCGGGCTGTTGACGTTGAGCGTGCCCCCCAGGCGGTATTCGCCAGTAAAGCGGTTGCCGTAGTTATCGGCATCGACCGAGCCGGACAGCAGCGGGCCAGGGGTGACATCCACCTGCAGGTTGGTAGTGCCGACAGTGGCACCGGGGGTGAGGGTGGATTTGACGTCCACGCCGGGGATGTCGGACAGCAACAGCAGGCTACGCTCCAGTGAGGCAGAGCGCACGGCCTCGCCTGGCTGGAGAGCGGCAAGCGGTGTCAGGGCCGAGTCGGCCACTCGTGAGGTATTGTTCAGGCTGACCTCGCCGTAATGACCCTCCATCACGGCAATCTGTACGATGCCGCCGTCGATCTCCTGGGCCGGGATATAGGCCCGTGCCAGCGGATAGCCTTGCTCGCGATACACACGGGTAATGCGGTTGACGCCTGTCTGCAGTTCACCGAGTGACACCGTGCGGCCTTGCAGATCAACCAGCAGAGGCAGCAGATCCTGGCTGGCGATGGCACCGTTGCCCTGCATCGTGAAGCCCTGAACGTGCAGACTGGGGCCACCGGTCGTGGCTTCGGTCGAAGGGGCATCGGGCAGGTTCAGTTCCAGCCGTTGCTTGCCAGGCAGTTGCAGGGGCTGTTGGTCGATTGACTGCTGCGATTGACCTGCGTCTGGCAAGGTGGCCGCCGCGATGGACAGGGACAGTAGGGAGATGGCTCCGCCGATAAAAGTAGCTGTAAAACGCATGTATCAGATTCCTTCTGGGAGGCGGATGCCGTGATTGATGATCTGCAGGTTCAACTGATCATCGAGCGGGTTGGTCAGCAACGTGACCTGAGTCAGGGCTTCGGATGCTTGTGACAGCAGGGTGGTGTGGGTTGACATAGTCTGGCCGTTCGACGCCATTGCGCCGATGTAGGGCGGGGTGTTGCGGACGTCATTGTTGCTGTCATTGCGGATGGGGCGTAGAACGATATCGACTGGGCGTGTCACTGCCGTGAGATAAGGCAAGGCAACGCTATAGCCTGTGACACTGGTGTTGGTGCCGGGCAATGACCAGATGCTTGTATCCCAACCTGCATAAATGGCCGGATTGCTCAATGCGTCCCATGTCTGGGCCGTACCATGGGTGTTGCCCGTAAACGCGTCAGAGCTTGCCCCGCCGTTGTTGATGGTGTTGCCACTGGCATCGGTGGTGGCGTAGAAGCTGTCGTTGATGCTGCTGTTGTCATCGTTGAATCCGACCAGCCCACCGACGTTGCGGTTGCCTGTCACGTTGCCGGTGGCGTAGGCATTGTCGATGTTACCGGCGTTATGTCCGGCCAGCCCACCGACGGCGTTGTTGCCAGAGACGTTGCTG